>NZ_VTXJ01000011.1:0-160673 GCF_013114525.1 Vibrio sp. T3Y01
TCTGTTGGCGGCGCACAAGAGTCTGTAGCAGTAATCGATGCAGCACTTAAGTACGTAGACAGCCACCGTGCAGAGCTAGGTGCTTTCCAAAACCGTTTCGACCATGCAATCAGCAACTTAGACAACATTAACGAGAACGTTAATGCATCTAAGAGCCGTATTAAAGATACCGATTTCGCGAAAGAAACGACTCAGATGACTAAGTCTCAGATCCTTTCTCAAGCTTCAAGCTCGATTCTTGCTCAAGCGAAGCAAGCGCCGAACTCGGCACTTAGCCTACTAGGTTAATCGATTAAAAAGCCACGTTGACTATAAGTGTTGTTGAGACAAAGCGTTAACGTAAGGCCTCCACAAATTAGCTCGTGGTGAGAGATGAGCGCTAAACAAACCCAGCTTCGGCTGGGTTTTTTATTGCCTGCTATTTATCAAAGACACATTGGGAAAGATAAGTGTGTAAACAGAAGGAAAAGCGAGATTCCCTATCACGTTCGTGCCTCACTGTAGGGAATGACGGGGATTGGGTAGTGGTGACGCCATAGGTAGCTGAATAGAATAGGTTAGCTTGAGTAAACAATCACTTGGGCTAAAACCGTCGTTTTTAATCGTCATCCCAGAATCGAGTCGAGCGAGATATCAGGGATCTCTGTTCGTGAGAGGCCCAAAGAAGAAGAGGATTTGTAGTTGTTATAAGGCCAAAGTGGCTGGTAATCTGGCATTAGAACTATATAACAGGCACAAAAAACGCCACCCTTAGGTAGCGTTTTAATTAAAGCAGATAAGTAATCGAGATTACTTAGTTACTTTAAGAACTGGAGTTTCACCAACAGTTACAGAACCAGAAAGCTTGTTCAGCTCCTTGATTTCGTCCATGTTAGAGATAACAACTGGAGTAAGCGTAGATTTCGCTTTCTCTTCTAGAAGCGCTAGGTCGAAAGTGATGATAGTGTCACCAGCTTTAACAGATTGACCTTCTTCAGCTACACGAGTGAAACCTTCGCCTTTAAGCTCAACAGTATCGATACCGAAGTGAACGAAAAGCTCAACACCGTCGTCAGACTCGATAGAGAATGCGTGGTTAGTTTCGAAGATCTTACCGATAGTACCGTTAACTGGAGCTACCATTTTGTCGCCAGCTGGTTTGATAGCGATGCCGTCACCAACGATTTTTTCAGCGAAAACTACATCTGGCACGTCTTCGATGTTTACGATTTCACCAGAAAGAGGTGCGATGATTTCGATTGCACCAGCATCAGCGCTGTCATCAGATACAAGCTTTTTCAGTTTGTCAAACAGACCCATTGTGTCATGCTCCTAACGTTTAGTTTTATTCTGTAGAATATACTATACCAATCTAACAAATTAGACGACTATTTTTAGCCGTCTAACTTTATTAAGCACTTGGCGATTACTGAGTTTTCTCAGCGATGAATTTTTCTACGCAAGCTTCAATTTCTGCAGCTGTAGGTAGAGATAGTGCTTCGTCAGCCATAGCTTTAACTTCAGCGAAGTTAGAGTTACGGATTACTTTCTTCACTTTAGGGATAGAGATACCGCTCATAGAGAACTCATCTAGACCCATACCAAGAAGAAGTAGCGTTGCACGTTCATCACCAGCAAGCTCACCACACATACCAGTCCACTTACCTTCAGCGTGTGATGCATCGATCACTTGCTTGATTACTGTAAGAACAGCAGGAGATAGTGGGTTGTACAGGTGAGAAATCATTTCGTTACCACGGTCTACCGCAAGAGTGTATTGCGTTAGGTCGTTAGTACCGATAGAGAAGAAAGATACTTCTTTCGCTAGGTGGTGTGCGATTGCAGCAGCTGCTGGAGTCTCAACCATTACGCCGATTTCGATTTCTTCATCGAAAGCTAGGCCTTCAGCGCGAAGTTCAACTTTGTACTCTTCGATTGCTTTTTTCAGTTCACGGATCTCTTCAACAGAAATGATCATTGGGAACATGATACGTAGTTTACCGTGTGCAGATGCACGTAGGATGCCACGTAGTTGGTCACGTAGGATTTCACGACGATCCAAGCTGATACGTACTGCACGCCAGCCTAGGAAAGGGTTCATCTCTTGTGGAAGGTCCATGTATGGTAGGTCTTTATCGCCACCGATATCCATAGTACGGATAATCACTGACTCGCCTTCCATTGCTTCTGCTACTTCTTTGTAAGCAACGTATTGCTCTTCTTCAGTAGGAAGCGCGTCACGGTCCATAAATAGGAACTCAGTACGGTACAGACCAACGCCTTCACCGCCGTTACGCAGGATACCGTCACAGTCTTTTACTGTACCGATGTTGCCACAAACTTCTACACGGTGACCGTCTAGAGTTTCAGCATGTAAATCTTTTAGTTTTGCTAGTTCAACCGCTTCTGCTTCGAAATCTTCTTTGATTTTCTTAGCTTCTGCTAATTCAGCATCTGAAGGGTTGATGATGATCTTGTTGTTCATCGCGTCTAGCACAAGCATGTCGCCGTTCTTAACTTGCTTAGTGATATCGTTAGTACCAACGATAGCTGGAAGCTCAAGAGAACGTGCCATGATTGAAGTATGAGATGTACGACCGCCGATGTCACAAGCGAAACCAAGAACGTAGTCTAGGTTGATTTGTGCAGTTTCAGATGGCGTTAGGTCGTAAGCAACTAGGATAACTTCTTCATTGATATCTGCTAGAGATACAATGTTGATGCCTAGAGCATTTTTAACGAAACGAGTACCGATATCACGGATATCAGTTGCACGTTCTTTTAGGTACTCATCATCAAGAGACTCTAGTGCAACAGCTTGCTCTTCGATCACAGTGTGGATCGCGTTGTCTGCGTGCATTTTGTCTTTCTTGATGAGTGCTAAAATCTCTTCTTCTAGCTCTTCATCTTCAAGCAGCATGATGTGGCCTTCAAAGATTGCTTCTTTTTCTTCGCCAAAAGTTTCAAGTGCTTTTTGCTTAACAACTTCAAGTTGCTGAGAAGATTTGTTACGAGCGTCAAAGAAACGCTGTACTTCTGCTTCAACTTGGTCGTCAGAGATAGATTGAGTGTTTAGGACAATTTCATCTTCTTGAAGTAGTAGTGCTTTACCGAAAGCAATACCAGGAGATGCTAGGATGCCTGAAATCATAGCCTTACCTTAGTTGTTCAACTGTAAACGGGAGAGTGTGTGACTTTAAGTCGTCGACTAATGTCGCGCTTATTCCTATCTATTTCGAACAAAGCCACTTTGCTATGCAAAATGGCTTTGAAAGAAGGAGACCGTATTAGTGTAGTTGATCCATAAGAGCAACTAGGTGGTCTACTGCTTGCTGAGCTTGAGGACCTTCAGCTGAAATAGTAACGTTAGTACCTTTTACTAGGCCTAAAGTTTGTAGTTTGAACAGGCTTTTCGCGCTAGCGCTTTTGCCGTTAGAAGTCACTGTGATGTCAGCGTCGAAAGATTTTGCTTCTTTAACGAACTGTGCAGCTGGACGAGTGTGAAGACCGTTTTCTGCTGTGATTTCTACTTGCTTCTCGTACATTTTATATACCCCAATTAATTTATTTTTTGTAAGTTTGTAACCAGTTTAGCTTAACTGCTTTAGCTCAAATGCGCTAGAGGCTAGTACGCCATGTTCGTGTTAGAACTTAGACTGGTTATAAATTTTTATCCAGCCATGGTCATCTTTTGTTGAGGACTCACGACCTTCAGAATCTGTTTATTGCTTCTTTTATTTTGAAGCGAAAAATAAAACAGACCCGATATTACCAAAGGTGGGGCAGGGATCAACAAAAAAGCCCCTAAACGGGGCTTTTTTGGACGAAAAATTGATTTGACCACATATTATTGTTGGTTCTCTTTTTCCGTAAAGATACCTGCAAATAGCGCTGTACTTAGGTAACGCTCACCAGAGCTTGGAAGTACAGTGACAATGGTTTTTCCTGCAAATTCAGGTAGTTCAGCGATTCTGTTTGCCGCTACTACTGCTGCACCTGAAGAGATACCTGCAAGGATACCTTCTTCTTTCATTAGTCGTTGAGCCATTTCAATTGCTTCTTCAGAAGTTACTGACTCTACGCGGTCGATAAGTTCTAAATCTAAGTTTCCAGGGATGAAACCGGCACCGATACCTTGGATTTTGTGCGGAGCTGGTTTGATTTCTTCACCTGCAAGTGCCTGTGCGATTACTGGAGATTCTGCTGGCTCTACCGCGACAGAAGTGATGGCTTTGCCTTTTTCACCTTTAATGTAACGACTTGTACCAGTGATAGTACCGCCTGTACCTACGCCAGCTACAAACACGTCAATCTCGCCGTCTGTTGCTTCCCAGATCTCAGGACCTGTTGTTTGTTCGTGAATCTGTGGGTTAGCTGGGTTGTTGAACTGTTGTAGTAGTAGGTATTTGTCTGGATCTGAAGCAACAATCTCTTCTGCTTTAGCAATCGCGCCATTCATGCCTTTTGGTGCTTCAGTCAGTACTAGGTTTGCGCCAAGCGCTTTAAGCAGCTTACGACGCTCTAAGCTCATTGACTCAGGCATAGTTAGTGTAAGTTTGTAACCACGCGCTGCAGCTACGAATGCGAGTGCAACACCTGTATTACCACTGGTTGGTTCAACAAGCTCGATGCCTGGCTTAAGGGTACCTGCTTTCTCTGCTTCCCAGATCATGTTCGAACCGATACGACACTTAACACTGAAGCTTGGGTTACGAGCTTCGATCTTAGCTAGGACGTTACCTTTGCTTACTTTGTTTAGGCGGACTAGAGGTGTATTACCAATCGTTAGGGTGTTGTCTTCGTAGATCTTGCTCATGCGATATTCCTTCATTTAATGACAGAACTAAACGTAGTATATCAATCACTTTACCGTCTAGTGTCTTTCGATGTTTGTTCAGCTTGAATTTAGATTAAACAAGTTGAAAAAAAGGTAAAAGGATTAAAAAGTTATATCATATAGATATGTAGCAGAATTGACGCCTATCTTTATTGAAATCAGAACTTCAAAAAGATAGGCGAAACTAGGAAGTGTAGGCAGAGAGTTAGATACGAGAACTATAGACGAGAGCGTAGAGCTTGGTCTTTAAACTCAGCAACCCACATCGCGGTTGCACCACATACGGCTACGGGCATTACAATCAGGTTCAAAATTGGAATAGTAGTGAACACGGAAACAAGCGCGCCGAAGCTATAGCTCTTACCTTGTTTTTGTTTCAAACTATTTCTCATGTCATCAAATTTGATTTTATGGTTATCGAATGGGTAGTCGGCGTATTGAATCGCTAACATCCACGCGGTGAAGATGAACCATAAAAACGGTGCAACGGTTTGTCCTAGTGCTGGAATTAACAAAAGTAGGAATAAACCGATCGCTTTTGGCAGAACGTAGACAAGCTTGCGCCATTCTCTTGCTAAAATACGCGGTGTGTCTTTAAGAACATCAAGCAGGCCATCATCATTGACTTTCTTGCCGCTAAGTAGCTCTTCGACTTTTTCAGAGAGCAAACCGTTAAAAGGAGCTGCAATGAAATTGGCAAGGGTGCTAAAGAAATATGAAAACGTTGCTAAGACAGTTAACACCAATAGTGGCCATAAGATATAGGACAACCATGACAAGAAGCTTGGTAAACCTTCCATCCAGCCTTCAATCCAAGTGTTTAAGTTAGAGAAGATATAAAACAACGCACCACCAACCAGCAGGACGTTAGCGATAAGAGGAAGTAGCACAAATTTACGAATGCTCGGTGACAACGCGATTTTTATTCCGAAAACAAAATAGCCAAAGCCGGAGCGGGGAACAGATTCAATAGTCATATTTAATTAAGGTCACATGTGAATTTGGTTAAATAGCAAACACGTCTAGTGTACTCGACCGAAATTAAGAAAAAAAGCGTGGTGAAAATCACACCATCTAAGGAACTAATTGTATTAAGTTGTTCTAAAACAGTGGCTACTTTTGATAGAGTAGTGAGATTGGTCAAATTAACCCAACTTAGTGACAGCGTTTTGCCGCTAGTTGACTAAGAAAGCTGAGAGCGAAAAATGCAGGAATTGCGATTTGTACTCATTATTGTTGGCGCACTAGCTATCGCCGCATTATTGTTCCACGGTTTGTGGACGAGTAAAAAAGAAGGGAAAGCAAAGTTTGGAGATAAGCCACTTGGCAAGCTAGATAATGATAGCTTAGACGATGCTGAAACCATCCCAAACCGTTCATTCGCCCCAGAAGATGATTTTGAAATAATCCGAAAAGAGCGTAAAGAGCCGGATTTTGCGGTATCGCCATCTGCGGCTGATCCGCTGATCGATTCAGATCCGCTTACTGCACCACAATTAAAAGAAGAGCAACAAGACGATATCGAGTTGAATGATTTGCCTTCTTTCAGTGTTGAAGACCCTATCAAGGTTGATAGCGAACCGGAAGATGTTGAACAAGCAGTAGAACCAGAGGTTCCTAGCTTCGAACTGACCGATGAGCAAAAAGAGAGCCATGCAGGTTTTAAAGAGCAGTACGGCTCTTTTGAAGAAGTTGAAGCAGAACAAGTTGCTGAGCCTGTAGTCGCAAGTGAGCCAATGGCTTCACAACAAACTTTTACTGCAAGTGAACCATTCGTAGCTAAAGAGAGTGTTGCCCCACCAGTTGCTCCTGTTGAAGAAACAAAGCAAGATGAAGAGTTAGGCTTAGAGGTGATTGTTCTTAATGTTCACTGTGCTGGAGAAATCCCATTTGTTGGTACTGAACTTTTCCGCAGCATGGAGAACAATGGCTTAACTTACGGTGAGATGTCTATTTACCACTGTTTTGCACAATCAGCTGATGAGCCTAAAGTTATCTTCAGTGTCGCGAACATGATGCAGCCAGGAACTTTAGAGCATGATGATCCAGCTGACTTTACGACTAAGGGTATTTCGTTCTTCATGACGTTGCCATGCTATGGTCAAGCTGATCAAAACTTCAATGTGATGTTGAGTGCAGCACAGAAGATTGCTGATGATATGGGTGGAAACGTCTTGGATGAATCGCGTAACTTGATGACACCAAACCGTTTATCAGACTATCGCAAACAGATTAGAGACTTCATGTCGGCAGCGAATGCTTAGCCATATTGTTTAGCCTAGTAAATAATCTATATTTATAGAAAAGGGCTCCTAAGGGAGCCCTTTTTGATATTTCAATCACGACAGAGAATGATATGAAAGAATCGATTCAAGTGACCTTAGAGCAGTTAAGAGAAACTCTGCACTATCATGCCGTTCGTTATTACGTAGAAGATAGCCCAGAGATCCCTGATGTTGAGTACGATCGATTAATGCAACAGTTGCTAAAGATCGAAGAAGAGAACCCAGAGCTCGTAACGGTTGACTCACCGAGCCAACGTGTTGGTGGTCAGCCACTAGATGGCTTCACACAAGTGACTCACGAGATCCCAATGCTTTCTCTGGATAATGCATTCTCTGATGAAGACTTAGATGCGTTCAATAAGCGTATGTCCGATAGGGCGCCAACCGCTAACCTTAAGACTTTCTGTTGCGAGCCTAAACTCGATGGCCTCGCTGTGAGTTTGCTTTACGTGAACGGGACATTAGTTCAAGCGGCGACTCGTGGTGATGGCGCAACGGGTGAAAACATTACTGAAAATGTACGTACGATTAGCTCGATTCCACTTAAGCTACAAGGCGAAGGTTGGCCTGAACGTATCGAAGTGCGTGGTGAAGTGTTCATGCCAAAAGCCGGCTTCGATAAACTGAACGAAATGGCGTTGAAGAAAGGCGAGAAAGTCTTTGTTAACCCACGTAATGCAGCAGCAGGTAGTTTGCGTCAACTGGATTCTCGTATTACCGCAAAACGCCCATTAGCTTTCTATGCTTACAGCGTGGGTGTGGTTGAAGGTGCAGAGCTCTCAACTAGCCACTACCAACGCTTTTTGCAGCTGAAAGGCTGGGGTTTACCTATGTGTCCTGAGACGAAGCAGCTTAGCTCTCTTGAGGATGTAAAAGCGTATTACCAAGATATCATGACGCGTCGCGATGCTCTGGCTTATGAGATCGATGGCGTGGTGATCAAAGTCGATGATATCGCGGCACAAGAAGTGCTTGGCTTTGTTGCTAGAGCCCCTCGTTGGGCGATTGCTTACAAGTTCCCGGCTCAAGAAGAGATTACCCTGCTTAACGATGTTGAGTTTCAGGTAGGCCGTACCGGCGCTATTACGCCTGTAGCTAAACTGGAGCCTATCTTTGTGGGTGGTGTGACGGTGAGTAATGCAACGCTACACAACGCTGATGAGATTGCTCGTCTAGGTGTGAAGGTAGGTGATAGCGTTATTATCCGCCGTGCTGGTGATGTGATTCCACAGATTGTCGCGGTTGTACAAGACCGTCGCCCTGAGACGGCTAAAGACATCGTTTTCCCTGATGCATGCCCTGTATGTAGCTCTGCGGTTGAGCGCGTAGAGGGGGAAGCTGTAGCGCGTTGTACTGGCGGTTTGGTGTGTCAGGCTCAGCGTAAAGAAGCACTTAAGCACTTTGTATCTCGAAAGGCGCTTGATGTTGATGGTCTGGGCGTGAAAGTAATAGAGCAGCTTGTCGATCGTGAAATGGTCGAGACACCAGCGGACCTATTTAAACTCAGTGCAGGTGTGATTACGGTGCTTGACCGTATGGGGCCGAAATCGGCACAGAACGTGGTGAGTGCGCTGAACAAAGCGAAAGATACGACGTTAGCGCGTTTCCTTTATTCACTCGGTATTCGTGAAGTCGGTGAAGCGACTGCGATGAACTTAGCACAGCATTTCAAGACACTAGAGCTAGTACAAGCGGCAACTCATGAACAGCTTGTTGAGGTGTCTGATATTGGCGACATCGTTGCTAGTCATATTACGGCTTTCTTCTCACAAGAGAAAAACCGAGCGGTCGTTGAACAGCTTATCGAACTAGGCGTGAACTGGCCTGTGATTGAAGATGCGCCAGATGACCAAGAATTGCCTCTAGAAGGCAAAGTGGTTGTGCTAACAGGTTCATTGTCTCAATTGGGCCGAAGCGAAGCGAAAGCTGCACTTCAAGCGTTAGGTGCTAAAGTAACGGGTAGCGTATCTAAGAAAACCGATATCCTATTTGCCGGAGAAGCAGCAGGTTCTAAATTAACCAAAGCACAAGATTTAGGTATCGAAATAAGAACCGAAGAAGATCTAATTGCTCTTCTTTCGTAAGTAAATTCAGGTAAAAAAAGCTCAAAGGCACTCCTTTCAAGAGAGTGCCTTTTTTGTGTCTGTTATAAAAATGGTGGCTTTTTAATCGTTGAGAATTTTGTTCCTATACGAACTACAAAATCAGGACAGTGACGGCGCTCAACATTAATGAAATAGCGTTCTAGTTGTATCAGAAATGCGAGTCATATCTATTTTTATAAAAGGCGATCTTGCTTAAGTTGCTGTTTTATATGGTTTTAGGTGTTATTGTGTGTGACCTTTCAAATTTATCGATCTGGATCACTAAGTACATGGTAAATTTGCACCAACTCATATTTTTTTAGATGAAAATTAAGTTCTCATTGATCTTTTTGAGGGCGAAGTTAGTCTTAATGCCATGGATGCACGATGTGTATACCCAGAAAGGAAATAGAGAATTCAGCGTTAAGGATTCTCAAACAAGAAAAGGTATTTCTCTCTACGGCGGCCAACTTTAGGTGGGGAATATTCAAACAGCTATATCCATTTTTAGGAGTTTTATTCCATGGAAAACAAATTTTTCAAACGTACTCTACTAGGTGCATCCGTTGCACTTTTATCGACAGGCGTAATGGCGAAAGAAGTTGGTATCAACTCTGACTTCAACGTTGACGTATACGGTGTTGCAGCTATCTCTCTAGTTAACTACAACACAACTGATAACAACGACTCTAGTACTGGTTACGCTGTAGAGAACGAATCTCGTATCGGCTTCCGTGCTCATAAAGATATGTTTGATGATGTATTAATCACAATGCAGATCGAATCTGGTTACGTAGATAGCACAGACTGGTCTCACGGTGGTGTTTCAGGTGGTGTTCTAGGTTTCCGTGATACTTTCATTGGTGCTTCTGGCTCTTGGGGTAACCTACGTGTTGGTCGTGTTCTGACACCACTATACGAAATCGTCGACTGGCCATTCTCTAACCCTGGTCTAGGTTCTGTATTCGATTGGGGCGGTATCAATGGTCACTACGATCGTCAATCTAACCAAGTTCGTTACGATTCAGCTAAATTTGGCGGTTTCTCTTTTGCAGCTTCTGTTGGTCGTGATGATAACGACAATGGTGGTGGTGCAGCGACTCGTGATGCAAACTTCGTTGGCGCAAGTGCTAAATACAGCTTTGAGAAAATCACATTCATGGGTGCGGTTGAATCTGGTACTCGTGTAGTTGCGGCTTCTGGTGGTGAGTATGTTGTAGCTCAAGAAGATATTAAAGATGCAAACGGCACCGTAACTACGCCTAAAGGTGAAATTTACCTAACTGATACTGTAGCTGGTTACGATGACGACACATTCGCATACATCGTTGGTTTTGAAGCTAGCCTACCAGCAGGTTTCGGTTTCGCTGCAGCATATAAAGGCGAAGAGCTAGACAACGGCATCCGTAAAGTGACTCAAGATTCTTACTCTATCATCGGTCAATACTGGAATGGTCCAATCGGTTTCAAACTAGGTTACGCAGCTAACCTTGAGTCTGAAACAAATGGTTCTAAAGATGCTAACTCAGACAGCAACACTATCTCAGGTCAGCTAATGGCTGTTCATAACGGTTTCGTACCTTACCTACGTGTAGCGGGTCGTACTGTTGGTGACGCTGATACAGATATCGTAACTCGCGTTGGCCTTGAATACGGTTTCTAAGCTAGAATCTTTAGCTTAAACAGTTAGATAAAAATCAAAACGCTGGTAAATTTTGTTTGCCAGCGTTTTTCCATAGTGAACATAAGGAATTAGTCATAATGAATAAAGTTAGTGTAGTTGTATTATCATTATTTTTGGGAGCTTGTAGTTCACTCGATTCACAAAGTAATTTTGCAGACTCAGTTGCTGATGTTCAGCCTAAAGGTGGTTACATTAAAGTAACCGGTCAATCTTACGTAGCAGAAAATAGAGCAAATGTAGGCGCAGACATTCTCAAGTCGTCGCTTTATTTTACATACAATAAAGAAGTAACACCGAATACTGCCCCAGAATCTTCAATTACTATGGACGTAAGTTACTTCCAAAGTTACAAAGAGTACGAAACGGTTAGTTTTTTTGGCAAGACGATAGAACTAGAAGATAGACAAGTACCAAGAGAAAGCTGCAGCGAGCACTGTACTAAGACTCAATATATTAAATTTCCACTAAGTGACGCTGATATCCAGCAAGCAAGAGAAAAGAATTTAGAATTTACGCTTGAAGGCCAAAACTCAGTAATGAGTACGACTTTTATCGTGCCGAAAGCGTACATCGACACAATTTATAACGGTGCAAATAATCATACAGCTATCGCGGTTGCTCCAGTAGCAGCAGTAGCTGCTGAAGAGCCAAAAGCCTCACAAGCACAAGAGATGGTGAATTACTGGTATGGTGAAGCAACCAAAGAAGAGCAATCTGCAGTGACAGATTGGGCATTCAAGAATCGTAAGAACGCGAACCCAGCACCACTAGAAGGCTCAAAAGAGATCGAAATGGTTTCTTACTGGTTCAATAAATTAGACAACGAAGAAAAATCTCAGACGATGATTTGGTTGTTAGAGCAAGAGTAAGCCTTTAACCTAAGCCTCAAACTATGTTTTTCAACCGCAGTATTGTATAACAGCAGTACTGCGGTTTTTCATTTTAAGCTTACAGGTAACATTGTGAATATTGGTGAAGTAGCGAAACGTGTTGGTACAACAGCGAAATCCATTCGTTTTTACGAAAGTAAAGGCATGATGAGTCCGCCACATCGTTCAGAAAATGGCTACAGGCAATATGGCGAGATTCATATCGAGCAGCTAGAATTTGTGCTCAGAGCAAAGATGGTTGGCTTCACACTGGATGAGTGTAAATCCTTGGTTGAGCTAGCTATGAACCCTAATAGGCAAAGTTTCGAAGTAAAACAGAAAGCGACTCAGAAGTTAGACGAAATAGAATTGAAGCTCGCGGAGCTCAATAAAATGAAGGCTCAATTGCAATCTTGGGTACACGACTGCCCAGGTGACGCCTCTACGGATTGTCCTATCTTAAACAATTTATCTGGCCGTCCTTAGACCATTTCAGTAATAAATATCAGTCAGGCTGTAAATGATGTTACTAGCCTGACTTAACCACTTATCACAGCACTTTTCCGCCGTAATGTTTACAGATCAGTAGTGGTACATGAGTGACCGCGTTACCATCTGAACACTTAACAATAGGTCCCATATTACCGTTACCTGGTGATTGACTGCTCGCTAGAGCGCTTCCGAATGACAAGCTAAAAATAGCCGTAACAATGATTAGAAAATGTCTCATACAAACTCCGTTAGTTTTATCTCCGATTGAGATAAGTGAAAGTATGGACAAGGTGAAGAAAATTTCAAAAATTGGACGGACTTAACATTTTTAATAATTATAATTAAGCGATAGTGAGACGAACTATTCATATGTATTTTGGCTAACAAACTTGGCTTTCTTATGCCTTTTGGATTCATTCAAATTTTTTAGCTTTATGAAATAAGAACTTATTTTGTTATCAATTAAATCTATCGTAATGATATTTAAAATATTATTGATGAATAAAAACTAAAAAAGCCTGCATTTATTGAAAATGCAGGCTTTATATATTAATAAGCTATAAAGGTTCTATTATTAGAACTATTCCGTCTAAAGCAACAATCTTTATTTCTGTGCCAGATGGAATATCTTGGCTAGCCTTTGCAGACCAAGAAGAGTCACCGAACTTAATACGACAGCTACCTTTTTTGACGTCTTCACTTAGAACGAGGGTTTGACCTACCAGCTGCTTTTCTCTTTGGTTGAGTTCTCTATTTGAATCTGACCGCTTATCACTAGATAGTTGCCTTCTCCACCACAACCAAGTGGTGATAAGGGAGAAGCTAGCAAAGGATAGCCATTGCATCTGCCAACCAATTGGTAGAGCACCTAAAAGAGCACCGACCAACATGGCTGAGATGCCTATCCACAAAAAGTAACCAGCGGTTCCAACCAGTTCAAGTGCAAGCAACGCTAGACCAAACGCCAGCCAATGCCAGTGGTTTACTTGTTCTAGTAATTCGACCATAAGTTAGTCCTTACTATTTGTATCATTCTTGTGTGTGAACATTTCTGCGATACCAGCAACAGAGCCCATTAGGCCAGTCGCTTCAAGTGGTAGCATGATGATCTTACCGTTTTCTGCTTGTCCAATTGACTTCAATGCCTCGGTATAGCCTTGTGCAATAAAGTAGTTCACGGCTTGCATGTCACCCTGTGCAATTGCGGTTGATACCATTTCTGTTGCTTTCGCTTCTGCTTCTGCCGCACGTTCACGTGCTTCTGCTTGAAGTATTGCGGCTTGCTTTTCACCTTCAGCTTTTAGGATCTCTGATTGTTTGTGACCTTCAGCCTTAAGGATCTCAGCTTGTCTTACACCTTCTGCTTCTAAGATATCGGCACGCTTGTTACGTTCCGCTTTCATCTGAGCATTCATCGCAGCCGTCAGGTCTGCTGGTGGCTGTACGTCTTTAATTTCGATACGGGTAACCTTTACGCCCCACGGGTTGGTGGCTTCATCCACGATGTTAAGAAGCTTGGTGTTGATCATGTCACGTTGACTTAGCATCTCATCAAGTTCCATTGAACCCAGTACCGTACGAATGTTAGTCAAAGTTAGGTTACGAATCGCGTGCTCGAGGTCATTGACTTCATACGCTGCTCGCGGTGCATCAATCACTTGTACGAAACAGACCGCATCAATAACCACATTGGCATTGTCTTTAGAGATAACTTCTTGCGCGGGGATATCAAGAACTCGCTCCATCATATTGATTCGTTGACCGATCTTATCAATGAACGGAATGATTAAGTTAAGGCCTGGTTTTAGGGTGTGTGTGTAGCGGCCGAAGCGCTCTACCGTCCAGTTATTACCCTGTGGTACGGTTTTTACACCAGCGAAAATAAAGAGCAGTGCGACGACAGTAAAGACGCCAATAGTAATCAAAGTATCGATAGGCATACAAAGTCCTTTGCAAGTTTAAGTTTCAAATTATTTATTACTCATACTGGCGCATATTTAAAGTGGGAGCAAATTTATAAATGAGAAATGGGCCATAAAACATTGATTTTATGGCCCATTACGAGTTTTTCATTCAAAAAGATTATGAGTTGCTTTGTCGATTTTGTATTTGACTACTTACTATTTAGGAATCAAGGAGCCTAATTAGTAAAGCAGAGAGTAAAGTTGACGGCGGTACTTACTAGCAACAGGATTGCCTTGCCCAAGTGCACTTAGGATATCCATGAACTCTTTTTTCATGTCTCCATCAAGAGCATTGAGGTCTTTGACTAGGAAAGACCACAGTAGGTCCATTGCTTCTTCACTACGGTTTACTTGATGGTATTGCAGTGCCAATTCTGACGCGGTTTTCGCATCGCTTGGGTTTTGCTGCAGCGCCGCTTCTAATGCTTGGATCTCTGGACTATCGGCAGCTTGCTTATGAAGTTCAAGCTTGGCGACTAAGCCTTTGTAGTAGTTGTCTTGGTACTCGAGTGGAATTGTTGCCAGCTGAGCCTCAGCAAGGTCAAATTGCTGGGTTTCTAGTAAACACTCTGCAATTGCCAGTTTAACTTCACCTTTGCTCGTTAGTTCTGCTGGAAGCTGCTGCATAGCCGCTAAAGCTTGAGTGTGCTCACCGGCTTGCATCTGCTCAAGTGCTTGGCGTAGTGCCAATTCATCTTGGCTTGGAAGGTGTTTGCCAAGCATTTCCACAATTGCTTCTATGCGTTGCGGGCCACCTAGGCCATCGACAGGTTGACCGTTAACAAACAGTGCAATAGTAGGCAGTGCTTGAACACCAAATTGGCTAGCAATGGCTTGCTCTTGTTCGCAATTTAATAGGGCGAGCGTGAATGCACCATTGTATTGCTGAGTTAAGGTTTGTAGTTCAGGAATGACTTGAGCACTCTCTTGGCTCATTGGTGCCCAAAAATGGATGAGGACAGGGGTCTGCATCGAACCTTCTAGTACTTGACGAAAGTTCTGCTCATTAAGTTCAACAATATGCGGAGATTGCATTTACGTTCCTTGAGATTTGTTTGGGATACGTTGCAAATATGGGGGGATAAGCGGGTAACTTCAAGATCTAACTGGGTAATCTCGGATAAAAAGAGGCAAAAATAGAAAAACGCCATGCTTCAATGTTGATAGAGTTGTTAACTCGACATGGAAGACACAGCGTTATCTGTGAGGTGCTCAGTGAGGTATTACGTAAGATACTCAAAACAGAATAAACAACGTAATTGCCAGACTCAGACCTACCAAATTAAGGCGGTTTAAAGTCATGAAGTATCCAAAGGGCTAGTCCATCAATTGGGGATAACTGATGAGATAGGCTAAATCATGACATCTTATTGTTACGAATAAATTACATCGTTACATTAAAGTTTGCGACTGTTCATTCAAAGTTAGTAATTTATGCGGCTTTTCTTAGAATAGGGTCTAGCAAGCGGCTCGGAAGTAATCTTTTTAATACAGCAAACACCTTAGTGGGAGTGGTGACTCGGTATCGTAACTTTGGCTTACTGGCGGTGAGCGCGTGATAAACAGGTTCGATACAGCTTTCAGCAGGCAAAACAAACGCGTTATTCGATGACTCTTTCTCAAGTCGGCCTTTTTGTTTTTGGTAAGCATTTTGATGAACACTGCCTTCTATGTTGATCCACTTATTGAAAGCTTTTAAGGCGTTGGTTCGAAATTGGGTTTCGATTGGGCCGGGCTGCAGTAATGAAATGTGTATGCCACTGCCATGTAGCTCTAAACGTAGAGTGTCGGTCCAACCTTCAATTGCGAACTTTGATGCGTTATACGCACCACGATATTTCATCGCAGCAAAGCCGAGTACCGAACTGTTTTGGACAATACGCCCTTCGCCGCGCTCTCGCATATGAGGCAGGATCTGGCAAACGAGGTGGTGCCAACCAAAAAAGTTGGTTTCGAACTGTTCTCTTAGCCCTTGCGTCGGTAGATCTTCTAAGGCACCGGCCTGACCATACGCGCCATTGTTGAACAGTCCATATAACCCACTTGGCGCTAGCTCTATGGCTTGCTTAGCTCCGTTCTCAATACTTTCCTTGTTGGCAAGATCCAACTGGATACAGATGAGGCCTTCTTCTTGAAGACGTTGAACGTCTTGTGGGTCGCGGCAAGATGCGATGACATGAAAGCCGCGTTTGTGAAGTGCGTGAGCACAGGTGTAGCCAATGCCAGTTGAGCAACCAGTGATGAGAATCGACTTGTTCACACTTAATCCTTTGTAAGAGCTTCTTTGCTCTTAGAGTAAAGAATTAGTCTTGATGTTGTAACAAGTTTTTTAATGCAGGCTCGATTCTTGAGTAACTGAATATAAAGCCCATCTCAGTTAACTTCTTAGGCTTGGAACGAATGCTATCGAACAGTAGGCAGGACGACTCGCCCATTAGTAGCGACATCGCCCATTTGGGGGTGAATAAGAAATGTGGGCGACGCAATTGTTTCGCGAGGGTGCTACTGAACTGCTTGTTGGTCACAGGGTGCGGAGCGCACATGTTGAATTCCCCTTGAGCGTGAGGGAGTGACAACAAGTGATTTATGGCTCTGACCATGTCGAGCATGTGAATCCAGGGCATGTACTGTTTACCTGACCCTAATGGACCACCAACACCAAGCTTGTAAGGCATCAGCATCTTTTTGAGTGCGCCACCGTTTTCACCCAAAACAATCCCTGTTCTTAATAGGATAACGCGAGTGTTCTCTGATTCGGCTCGTTTAGCTATCTCTTCCCAGTGAGCACAAACTTTATGAGGGAAGCTCTCGTCTTCGACTTGCAGTGATTCATCAAATGGGTGTTGTTGCTGGTCGCCATAGTAGCCGACGGCAGATCCGCTGATAAAGACTTCAGGTGGTGTTGTGCTTGCTTGAATGAGCTCGACGATCTTCTCTGTGATCAGCCAGCGGCTGCTACAGATTCTCTCTTTTTGCTCATCACTCCAGCGTTTGTCTGCAATCGGTTCACCAGCGAGGTTTATCACTGCATCGAAATCGTTGACGTCATTCAGCTCATCAAGGGATTGGATGTAATGAAGGTTGTTTTGGTTCAGGTGGCTTAGGCATTGTCTCGCTTTTTCAGTGTTTCGCGTGAGCAATGTGACGTCGTCAGTGTTCAAGCTCTTGATCAATTCAGAGCCAATAAATCCAGTACCACCAGTTAACAATATCTTCATACCAATCTCCTTATTAAACATAATTATAGACATGGCTTGTTTTTAGTCGCCAACCAATACGAAAAAATCACTATAACGATCAGTTGGTTTCAATCGTGTGATACCTAAATAGCCGCACCAACAATTGGTTAAACAGTGAAATTTAATTCATTAGTTTAGATATGTGTATCGTTATCACAGTTAAGAGATTTTACTCGCATATGTTACCAACTGCGTAATGTTTATCACATTAGAAATAATAAGGATTTGCCATGATTACTACGGATAGATAATCAAACGTAATTATTGGCTATAGGGAGTTGCGATGACGGCAGTGCTAGCTTTGTTTCGAGCTATGTTAGGTAGCCTTCGTGATCTATTGCCTATTGTTGCGGTGATCGCTTTTTTCCAGCTTGCTGTTTTGCAAGAGCCGCTTCCTCATCTGTTGTCTATTTTGGCGGGTTTAGTGCTGGTGGTCTTTGGGCTCACATTCTTTATCTTCGGGCTTGAAATGGGGCTGTTCCCGATTGGCGAATCTATGGCTCAAGCTTTTGCCCGCAAAGGAAGTGTGTTCTGGTTACTGACTTTTGCTTTTTGCTTGGGCTTTGGAACAACCATAGCGGAGCCTGCTTTAACTGCGGTGGCGGCAGAAGCAGCAGAAGTGGCAGCCGAGGGCGGTGTAATACCTAATTCTAATGATGAAATGGAAGAATACGCCGACGGCCTGCGTTTCACCGTTGCATTGTCGGTAGGTATCGCAATATTACTTGGGGTACTTCGGATCCTAAAAGGTTGGCCAATTCAATACATGATCATCGGTGGCTATATTGGTGTGGTGGTGCTCACTGCTTTTGCCCCCGAAAATATCATTGGCATAGCGTATGATTCTGGCGGCGTCACCACATCAACCATCACCGTTCCGTTGGTGACGGCATTAGGCGTGGGCTTGGCTTCAGCCATTAAAGGGCGTAATCCGATGATCGACGGTTTTGGATTGATCGCATTCGCTTCACTGCTGCCGATGATGTTTGTCATGGTCTATGGAATGGTGGTGACATGATCAGTGTTCAACAGTTTATCGATACCTTTCTTGGCACCGTGATGGATGTGATTCCGATTGCGGTGATCATATTTGGTTTTCAATTGGCGGTGCTACGCAGGCCAGTCAACAACCTGCCCAAAGTATTGATAGGGTTCTTTTACGTCATTCTTGGCTTGTCTCTTTTCTTGATGGGGCTAGAACTGGCCTTATTTCCTTTAGGAGAGACGATGGCGATGCAGTTAACTGAGCCGTCTTTTCTTACTGAATTTAAAATCAGTTCTGGCTTAGCCCTAACATGGTTTGATTATTACTGGGTCTATCTTTTTGCGTTCTGTATCGGATTCAGTACCACGATCGCCGAGCCTTCATTGATAGCGGTTGCGATTAAAGCGAATCAAGTTTCCGGTGGCAGTATTAGCGTCAATGGGCTCCGGATTGCCGTTGCACTCGGTGTTGCAATCGGTATTTCGCTGGGCAGCTATCGGATCGTGGCTGGTGATCCTATTCATTACTACATCATTGTTGGTTACGTGGTTGTGGTGATCCAAACGTTTTACGCGCCCAAACTTATAGTGCCTTTGGCCTATGACTCGGGCGGTGTAACCACATCGACGGTGACAGTGCCATTGGTGACAGCATTGGGGCTTGGACTTGCCTCTACCGTACCTGGGAGAAACCCGGTGATCGATGGTTTTGGGTTAATCGCCTTTGCTAGCTTGTTTCCGATTATTTCAGTAATGGGCTATGCCCAAATAACGCAATGGTTAAACCGTTTACACACCTCTAAGGAGAGCAAAGATGCGCTTTAAATTGATCTTAGCGTTTGTGGAAGAGAGCAAGACTGACATCGTACTCGACGCGGCGCGTGATGCGGGCGCGACGGGGGCCACCGTTATCAACAATGCCAGAGGGCAGGGGCTAAACCAAAAACGTACCTTCTTCGGTTTGACGCTTGAGGTACAAAAAGATGTGCTGCTGTTCGTCGTTGAAGAGCACTTAGCACGACACATTTTAGAGACCATCGGCAAAGTTGGCGAGTTCGACCAAGAATCAGGGCAAGGAATAGCAGTACAAATCGATGTTGAAGATGCGGTTGGGGTTGCGCATCAAGTCGAGACATTAACTAAAGTTGTGGAGGATGAGCTATGAGTACCAGTGACAAAATCCGGGTTGGCGATGTAATGGCTAATACCTATGTGATTATTGATGGCTTAACCACAGTGTTAGCGGCGATAGAAATGGCGAAAAAGCATAAGGTAAAGGCAATCATTGTGGATAAGCGTCATCAAGATGATGAGTACGGGATTGTGTTGATGAACGACATTGCCAAAAAAGTCTTAGCCAAAAATCGCTCTCCCGAACGCACCAATATTTATGAAATCATGACTAAGCCCGCGTTAAGCGTGTCTGCCGAGATGAATGTGAAGTACTGTGCGCGCCTATTTGAACGCTTTGGTATTAGCCGCGCTCCTGTGGTCCGTGATAATAAGATTGTCGGTATGGTTAGTTACAATAATATTGTTATCAACGGTATGGTGAGAGATGACGTATAGCCGATAGGTACGTACAATAGGCCCATAAATTTTATGGAGAAGTACGTGTGAAATTATTTTTTGCTTCAGACCTACACGGTTCGCTACCAGCAACAGAAAAGGTATTAGAGCTATACCAAGCTTCGGGTGCCCAATATTTAATCCTACTGGGTGACATTCTGAATCATGGCCCTAGAAATCCGATTCCAGAGGGTTACAACCCGCCAGCTGTTGCAGACAAGCTGAACGAGTTCTCCCAAGAGATCATTGCTGTCCGTGGTAACTGCGACAGCGAAGTCGATCAGATGTTGCTCTCTTTCCCAATGATGATGGATTACTCATGGGTGTTACTAGAGTCAGGCCAACGTATCTTCTTAACTCACGGTCACCTGTATAACACAAAGAAACGACCAGCACTGAAAGCGGGTGATATCATTGCTCATGGTCATACCCATATCCCAGTTGCTGAGTACCAAGATGACATCTTCATTTTTAACCCTAGCTCGGTGACGTTCCCACGAGAAGGGCATGCTGCAAGCTATGGTATCTACGAGAATGGTACCTTCAAAGTGATCAGCCTTGACGGCGATGTACTGGTTAGCGGCCAGCTTTAAATCATAGAACTGGCCGTCATGGGTTTATTTTGAATCCACGTGGCCGAGGTCTCTGTCTGGAGCAATGATGTTTCTCACTCTTTGCTTCAGAACTTTCGCTTCAGGAAAGCCGCCGTCCGCTTTTCTTTCCCATATCTGTATCCCATTGCAAAAGATCTCAAATCGTCCACCGGTATCTGGGTTTAAACTGACTTGTTCAATCTCTTCGCTGAAGGTATGAAGCAGCTCCTGACACAACCAACTTGAGCGAAGCATCCAATTACATTGACGGCAGTAGTGTATCGCTATTGTTGCTTTTGCCACGGTAGGGTTGTTTTGATCTAACTCTGTATTCATAGATAACCTTGAAAATTCTAAAGCAATAGTTTGATGCCGACGGCAAACGTCAATATTTCGAAAGCCGTTTTGACGAGTTGATTACTCGAGCGGTTTGCCAGAACAGCGCCTAAGCTCCCACCAATGAATGAACTCAGCAGTAATATGGGTAACCATACCCAGTATATTGGTGCACCCGCTTGAACAATGGCAATACCACCGATGCCATTCCAGAACAAACCGACACATATCATGGTTAATGCGACGGCTTGTTTATAAGTAAAACCAAACCAACGAACTAGAAATAGGGTAACTAAAAGACCAGATCCGGCAGTGAGTGAACCGTTGATGATGCCAATGAGTGCAAGTCCAACCCCACCAATTATCCAACCTTTTATGTCTCGGTTTTTAAGCTGCTCTTCTTGACCCAATTGTTTCTTTAGTCGTGAGTAAACGCCCAGTGCTAAGATCATTGCGCCAAGCAGTTTCTGTGCAATGGCATCTGGGATCATGAGTACGATATTCGCGCCAACGACCACTCCAATGCTGCCGACGATAATTAGGTAGATACAAATTTTCCAACTTAACATGCCACCCTTGATATGGGTATATGCAGCACCTAAGCCGAGAGCGACGCTAGCGACTTTGTGGGTAGCCAGTGCAACTGAAAAGGGCAGTCCTAGAAAGATGAGAAGAGGGAACTGTAGAAGCCCAGCACCGCCACCTGATAAAGAGGCAAGCGTGTTGGCGACTAATGAGCCAAAGAATAAGGCGAGTGAGTTTATCCAATCCATAGAGTTTTTATCTTTGAGTTTAAGATAACAAAAAGGGGCTTCATGCCCCTTCTTTAGGTTTATCGTGAATGGTATTCATCCATCGATATGTCGTAAATAGCTTTTCAATGTTAGTTCGAAAACAATACGGTAGAACCGTGATTTAAGCTAGTCAGTAGCAGTGCCTTCGGGTTAACAATATCGATGCGACGACTTTGCTCTGCATCCATCTTGATTACTTGAGTAATCAGCTCTAGTTGCTCTTGAGAGAAGTCTTGGCGCTGAGCCGATGTAACATCTTTAAACTCAGTTGGCGAAACCAGTAGGTAGTTGTCGTTGATATCCCACTGCCCCGTCTCTGAAATGTTGATTACGTTAGCTGGTGCGGTTTGTGTGCCGTATAGCCTTACCACCGACATTCTCAGATACGTGCCATTCGGTAGGTACTTAGCATTTGATGACAGCTCAACTTTACGCAGTGGACCGATTGAATCCGCTTGCTTGGTATCACTGATCAGCGTCACCATTTTTGATTGCCACTCATGTGAGGTAAGTAGGCGCTCTACTTTTGCGTCACTACCCCAATACAACCAACCACTTAGAAAAGCAGAAAGAACCAGTAAGATAATAGATACTTTTAATTTCATGTTACTGGCCACCTTTACAAATGTCGTCTACGTCCGACTGGTTTGCATAAATTCTTAGAGTAATGTTTTCGCTAGAGTATTCTTGCGGGTGAATGTAGTTGAGGGCTAAGTTGTTAGTTTGCCCACCTGTCGCAATCACTTCAGTTGGTTTCAGCATACCAGTGTGATTGGTGTTGTAACGTAATACACACTTCTCAATAGCAGGCAGCCAGCTGGTAAGGTCTGGATGATTAATTGGTGACTGAACTTTTACACCATCGACTTCTGCTAATGTACGGAATTCAGATTCCGCTGGATTGGTAAAGGTGAGCACCATAATTGGCATCATGACAGCGGCAAACAGCAAACCAAGGATTAACCACTTGTTACTGTTCTTCGTGTCTGTAGCTGGTGGTACTTGCTGCGGCTCAACGGAAACCGTGGTTTCTTGAACTTTAGATACAGGCTCTGGCAGGCGAGTCTCAGAAACAACGTCTTCCGCCACAGATGCCGTTGCAAACGTTAAGCTTGGTTCTACGTCATTTTCGGCAATTTCAACTGCAGCAGGTTGGTCGTTTGATGAAAGTGGCGCTGAGCGTTCAACGGTTGCGATAAATTGATAACCGCGTTTAGGCACAGTCTTAACGAACTCTGGAGATTTCGTTGAATCTTTCAGCATTTTACGTAGTGTTGAAACGGCTTGAGTTAGGCTTGAGTCATCAACCTCAAAACCTTGATCACGCCAAACATATTCATGTAATTCATTACGAGTGATAACTTCATTGGGTCTTTCCGACAGCATTAGGAGAATGCGGCTTTCATTACTGCCAAGGCGTACGACTTCGCCGTCGCTCATTTGGTCAACAAGTGAGTTGCTGTTTGGATCGAATACGAACCGCTGCGCGAGAATAAACTTTGTGCCGATATTGCTCATTGAATTCTTCTACTTTGGGTTATTTTGAGTGCGAAATAGACAAATCTGAGGTGAAATTTATTCAAATCTTCACCAAATCATGACTTCTTTTATGTTCTTTTATATTTATGAGACTCAAGGATAATAAAAACAGATCAAAAAAACAGTGTTTTTATGATTTTTGACCTTGAATTTACAATTGTCATCCTCATGTTAATGAACATCAGAGCGGCATTACGTATCCCGCCCCTGTAGTTTTCAACATAAAGTATAGATGTTTTGGAGTAAAAATGAGCGAAACAGCAACGCAAAATAAAGAGACTCGTGGCTTTCAATCTGAAGTAAAACAACTACTTCATCTAATGATTCACTCACTGTATTCAAATAAAGAAATCTTTCTACGTGAGCTGATCTCTAACGCATCTGACGCGGCTGACAAGCTTCGTTTTCAAGCACTATCAAACGGCGAACTTTATCAAGGCGACGCAGACCTCGGTGTAAAACTGTCATTTAACGCTGAGGCAAATACGTTAACGATTTCTGATAACGGTATCGGCATGAGCCGTGACAACGTTATTGAACATTTAGGTACCATTGCTAAATCAGGTACAGCAGACTTTTTCTCAAAGCTATCTGAAGACCAAAGCAAAGACTCTCAATTGATTGGTCAATTTGGTGTTGGTTTCTACTCAGCATTCATCGTTGCTGATGCGGTAACGGTTCGCACACGTGCCGCAGGCCTTGCAAGCAATGAAGCCGTGCAATGGCACTCTGCAGGTGAAGGCGATTACACAATCGAAGACATCACTAAAGAGTCTCGTGGTACTGACATCATTCTTCATATGCGTGAAGACGGTAAAGAGTTCTTAAATGAATGGCGTCTGCGCGAAGTGATTGGTAAATATTCTGATCACATTGGTATCCCTGTTTCTATCTTAACTGCGGTTAAAGATGACGAAGGTAAAGACACCGAAGAGAAACATTGGGAACAGATTAACAAAGCTCAAGCGCTTTGGACTCGTAACAAGTCAGACATTGAGAAAGAAGAGTACCAAGAGTTTTACAAGCATGTATCTCACGACTTTGCTGATCCACTAACGTGGAGCCACAACAAGGTTGAAGGTAAGAACGATTACACAAGCCTGCTTTATATCCCAGCTAAAGCACCTTGGGATATGATGAACCGTGACCACAAGAGCGGCTTGAAACTTTATGTACAGCGTGTATTCATCATGGATGACGCAGAGCAGTTCATGCCATCTTATATGCGTTTCGTGCGCGGCCTGATTGACTCAAACGATCTACCACTGAACGTATCGCGTGAAATCCTTCAAGATAACAAGGTGACTCAGTCTCTTCGTGGTGCATGTACTAAGCGTGTACTTACAATGCTTGAGCGCATGGCGAAAAATGACAACGAGAAGTACCTAGAATTCTGGAAAGAGTTTGGCCTTGTAATGAAAGAAGGCCCAGCGGAAGACATGGCAAACAAAGAGAAGATCGCAGGTCTTCTTCGTTTCGCATCTACAGAAGTTGATTCTGCAGACCAGACAATCAGCCTAGCATCTTACGTTGAGCGTATGAAAGAAGGCCAAGATAAGATTTACTACCTGACAGCAGATAGCTACGCAGCAGCTAAAAACAGCCCACACTTGGAGCAGTTTAAAGCAAAAGGTATTGAAGTGGTGCTGATGTACGATCGCATCGATGAGTACGTAATGAACTACCTAACAGACTTTGACGGTAAACAATTCCAATCGATCACAAAAGCGGGCTTAGATTTAAGCAAGTTTGAAGGTGAAGAAGAGAAAGAAAAGCAGAAAGAGACTGAAGAAGAGTTTAAGTCTGTTGTTGAGCGCACTCAATCTTACCTGGGTGATCGCGTTAAAGAAGTTCGTACTACGTTTAAACTCGCAACGACACCTGCAGTTGTTGTAACGGATGACTTCGAAATGGGTACGCAAATGGCTAAGCTTCTTGAAGCGGCAGGTCAAGCTGCACCTGAAGTTAAGTACATCTTTGAAATTAACCCAGAGCACGCACTTGTTAAACAAATGGCTGACGAAGCCGATGAGCAAGCGTTTGGTCGTTGGGTTGAGCTACTACTTGGTCAAGCGATGCTAGCTGAGAAAGGCTCTATGGAAGATCCGTCACAATTCTTGGGTGCAATCAACGAGCTGCTAACAAAGCGTTAGTCTTTCGACTTTGGGCTAAACCACGAATTGTAATTAAAAGCTCGCAAATGCGGGCTTTTTTTAATGAACGTCGTTGAAAATATGTTAAACGTGGTCAACGTCACCGTTATCGTCACAACAAAATGAGGCGATGCATTCTTTAGTCGTAAATTCAGCCAAATTGAATATTAATGTGATAGAATGCTCGACCTAATCAGCTGGTACTAGGATCCAATTTGTTCCAGTTGTATGATTTTTAAACGTTATACCGAAACTTACCGTTTTGCTTCTATTTGCAGTTTTGCTTAACCTCAACGGTTACCTAACGATTTCTGTTCATCTAAACGATGAGCTAGGAAGTTGGGATAGTGAGCTTCGGTATAAATCATAATTTTATAAGAGGATTAAACATGCGCATCATTCTTCTAGGTGCTCCTGGCGCGGGTAAAGGCACTCAAGCTAACTTCATCATGAACAAATTTGGTATCCCTCAAATTTCAACTGGTGACATGCTACGTGCTGCTATCAAAGCGGGTACTGAGCTTGGTAAGCAAGCAAAATCAGTAATCGACGCTGGTCAGCTAGTTTCTGATGAAATTATCCTTGGTCTTATCAAAGAGCGTATCGCTCAAGATGACTGTGAGAAAGGTTTCCTACTAGACGGTTTCCCACGCACAATCCCACAAGCTGATGGCCTAAAAGAAATGGGTATCGCTGTAGATTACGTTGTTGAATTCGACGTAGCTGACGATGTGATTGTTGAGCGTATGGCTGGTCGTCGTGCTCACCTTCCTTCAGGTCGTACATACCACACTGTGTACAATCCACCAAAAGAAGAAGGTAAAGATGACGTAACTGGTGAAGAGCTAGTTGTACGTGATGACGACAAAGAAGAAACAGTTCGTGCTCGTCTAGGCGTGTACCACGAGCAAACAGCTCCGCTAATCTCTTACTACGGTAAAGAAGCTGAAGCAGGTAACACTAAGTACCTTAAGTTTGACGGTACTAAGCAAGTTGCTGAAGTTAGTGCAGAACTTGAGAAAGCACTAGCATAATTGGCTAACAGCCAGTTTTAGAATTTGATATATTGTAAGCGACCTTAAAGGTCGCTTTTTTTGTCTCAATTTTTAGTACGATACCAATCTAAGGCAATGATGAGTCCTCTACCCAAGGCTGTAAGTTTTGAAAAGAGCATCCATCATCTAAAGTTGACGTTGTGAAACCTCACGCTCAAATGATTATTTAGACATTTAGCGATAAGCAATGATCTTAAACTTAAGCAGATTAGTATATTACTCTCTACAAAATCACATATTGGTCTCAGGTATCTATGGAAAATAATAAAAAGCAGGGTGTTTTACTGGTGAACTTAGGTACGCCAGATTCTGCGACCCCGGCTGGCGTTCGTCGATTTTTGAGTGAATTCTTGCACGACAAGCGAGTTGTTAACCTAACGCGCTGGCTGTGGTGCCCAATCTTGCACGGGGTGATTTTACCGATTCGCTCACCTAAAGTAGCCAAGCTTTACCAATCTGTTTGGATGGAAGACGGTTCACCACTGCTTGTGTACTCTCAAAGACAAGCTGAAAAGCTACAAAAGAAGTTAGAGATGCCTGTCGCCTTAGGCATGACTTATGGCAACCCAAGCCTAAAAGCGGGCGTTGAGCAGCTGATGGAGCAGGGCGTTGAGGAGATCATCGTACTGCCTCTGTATCCTCAGTATTCGGGCACCACCACTGCTGCGGTTTCTGATGGGTTAACCAAAGCCTTTAAACAGATGCCTGTTATTCCAAGCTACCGTTTTATCCGTGACTACTACGCACATCCTAGCTACACCAAAGCACTGGCTGAGAGTGTTCGTAGTCATTGGGAAAAAAATGGCCGAGCGGATCATTTGGTTTGCTCTTTCCACGGCATTCCGAAGCGATTGGCAGATGAAGGGGATATCTACCCTCAACATTGTGAAGCGACAACTAAGCTACTCGCTGAGGAGCTTGGTTTATCTGCAGACGATATCACCATGACTTACCAGTCTCGATTTGGTCGAGAAGAGTGGTTAAAGCCATATACCGATGAGACGCTAGAATCATTGCCAAGCAAAGGCATCAAGAAGATTGATATCATGGCTCCAGCTTTCTCGGTGGACTGTTTAGAAACGCTGGAAGAGATTTCAGATCAGTGCAAGGAAACCTTCATTGACGCTGGTGGTTCTGAGTTTAGCTATATCATGTGTCTCAACGACAGAGATTCGCATATCGACATGATGGCTGAACTGGTACAGATTCACCGTTAATATCGGCTAAATAAATATTAAAAGGGCTGCTCAATGAGCAGCCCTTTTTTGAATGTTCTCTAGCGTCTATTAGACACTGAACGATATTAGATATTAAGCAACAGAAGTTTCTGCAGTACGCTCTTCTTTTGGTTCAGACTCTAGCGTCATGTTGCTCTCTACGCCGTGCATCCAAGATACAAGCTTACCAGCACAAAGAAGTAGTAAGATGCCGCTGATCGTTGCTGTAATTGCAATACCACTGAAGATTGCCATCGCGCCTAGTTCACCTACATGAGAGCCCACAAGGCCAGCTACGTAGTTTGCAATAGCGTTGAAACCAAACCATGCACCCATCATTAGTGATGCTAAACGTAGCGGTGCCAGCTTAGTCACTAACGATAGACCGATAGGAGATAGGCAAAGCTCACCAAGTGTATGGAAGAAGAATGCACCTACTAACCATAGCATCGAAGTTTTAACTGTAAGGTCACCACCTTGCTCCATTACCGCGCCCATCATGCAAACGAAGCCTAGCGCCAAGAAGAACAGAGCCATCGCAAATTTAACCGGTGAGTTTGGTTCACGCTTACCTAACTTCACCCAGAATGCAGCAATGATTGGTGCAAGTGTAATGATGAAGAATGGGTTTAGAGATTGGAACCACGCAGCCGGAACTTCAAAATCACCAATCATACGGTCTGTATATTGTTGAGTGTAGATGTTCATTAGGCCGCCAGCTTGTTCAAAGCCTGCCCAGAAAATAATCACGAACAGACCCATGATCAGAATAACTTTTAGTCGATCGAACTCTTCTTTAGTTAGCGGTGCTTTCTCTTTCGATTTACTCAGAGCTTTTGCGCGTGCAGCTGCTGGCACAGAACCGATATTACCCAGCCATGATTGAGCCATCGTCATTTGCATGATTAAGCTAATAACCATACCGATACCAGCCGCTAGGAAACCTGCTTTCCAGCCGTATGACTCAGCCGCAGCACCAGAGATAAGACCACCGAATAGTGCACCTAAGTTGATGCCCATGTAGAAAATTGTAAATGCGCCATCACGACGGTTATCACCTTCTTGGTAAAGGTCACCAACCATAGTTGAGATGTTTGGCTTAAACATACCGTTACCACTGATAAGCAGCCCTAAACCTAAGTAAAGTGCACTTACTTGGTCTAAGCCCATAAAGCCAGTAGGTAGAGCCAGCGTAAATTGACCAAGTGCCATAAGCACGCCACCGATTAGAATCGATTTACGTTGCCCTAGGTAGTTGTCGGCAATCCAACCACCGATTAATGGTGTGATGTAGACCAGGCCAGTGTAGATACCATAAAGATCGAGTGCGTCTTTTGTAGACCAACCCAGCCCGCCGTTGATTGTTGTATCTGTTAAGAATAAAACAAGAATCGCACGCATAGCGTAGTAGGAGAAACGTTCCCATAGCTCTGTGCTGAAAAGTAGAAATAGGCCTCTAGGGTGGCCAAAGATGTTGTGATTGCTTGGCATAAGTTTTACTAATTTTAGTTATTAAAAGATTTTATAGTTACTTATGTATACAGAGTGGGATAAACATCTGCAATAGAGGTATTTTATGGTAACGATAACCTGCATTTTGTAAGTGTATGAAAATTATATGCTTTGTTGGTAATGTCGCCCTTAAAATGCGTGCTGCAAACTAATTTTCCAGATTTGAGCTGGTTGTTAAATGATCTTATTGAAAAAATTCTTGAATATTAAAGGCGTGAGTTATCAATTTTATGTATCCTATCGTCACTAAAGGGAACGGTGTGTTTTATTTTTTGACTGTATATGCAGCCATAGAAGCGCACCTTTTGATTGGCAATAGAACTCTGTACAATGCTTAATCACTTTTATATCTATAATTTTTTGTTGATAAATTGGTTTGCTACGCATAATTTTGTGGCTATTAAGATTCATTTAGTTAATAGCAATTAAACCGTTTTAGGCTTGTGGTAAAATGTCCCCAAAATAGAAAATGGCTAGTTAAATGAAACGTTGGTATTTACTCTACTGTAAGCGTGGCGATCAAAAACGCGCTCAGCAGCACTTAGAGAATCAAGGGGTAGAGTGCTTTTACCCACAAATAGAAGTCGAAAAAGTAGTTAGAGGGAAAGAAAAGGTAGTCAAAGAACCGCTGTTCCCTTCATACGTTTTTGTTCGATTTGATTATGAACAAGGACCAAGCTTTACGACCGTTCGTTCCACACGCGGCGTAGTGGACTTCATTAAGTTTGGAGCGCTACCACATGAAGTACAAGGCGACTTGGTTTTTGAGCTTAAAGAACTTGAGAAGAATTGCACCAATGATGTCGAAGAGTGCTGTGCTGAGTTCGAATCTGGTCAGGTTGTGAAAATTACGAGTGGTCAGTTTGCAGGCATAGAAGCAATATTCCACCAGAAAGATGGCGAGGCTCGCTCTATCATGTTAGTGAAGATGATCAGCCAGGTGGTGCCTATCAGCATTGAGAATGAAGCACTGCAAGCTCACGCATAAATGCAACAATAAAAAAATCGGCTTAAAAATAAAAAGGCGCATGATGCGCCTTTTTTAGTACTTAGAATTTACCAATCGCCTTAAGCGTTGTAAGCATCGTTGTGAACGGCTTGTACTGCACGGCCTGATGGGTCAACACAGTTTTGGAACGACTCATCCCATTCGATAGCTTTTGCTGATGAACAAGCGACAGATGGACCACCTGGTACACACTCTGCTGCAGATTCTAGCGGGAACAACTCTTCAAAGATTTCGCGGTAAGCGTAGCCTTCTTTAGTCGTTGGCGTGTTGTATGGGAAGCGGAACTGCGCAGTTTCCATTTGCTTGTCCGTTACTTTCGCTTCAGCGGTTGCTTTCAACGTATCAATCCAGTCGTAGCCAACCCCATCAGAGAACTGCTCTTTTTGACGCCATGCAATTGAGTCTGGTAGATAATCTTCAAAACACTCACGTAGGATGTGTTTCTCCATCTTACCGTTGCCACACATTTTGTCTTCTGGGTTTAAGCGCATTGCTACATCGATGAACTCTTTGTCCAAGAATGGTACGCGGCCTTCTACGCCCCATGCTGCTAGTGATTTATTCGCACGAGCACAGTCAAACATGTTCAGAGCCAGCAGTTTACGTACTGTTTCTTCATGGAATTCTTTTGCGTTTGGCGCTTTGTGGAAGTACAAGTAACCGCCAAAGATCTCATCAGCACCTTCACCAGACAGTACCATTTTGATACCCATTGCTTTGATCTTACGAGCAAGTAGGTACATTGGCGTAGACGCGCGAATTGTCGTTACGTCGTAGGTCTCGATGTGGTAGATAACATCACGGATTGCATCCAGACCTTCTTGAATGGTGTATGTCATCTCGTGGTGTACGGTACCAATCTTGTCTGCCACTTCACGAGCAGCGATAAGATCAGGAGCACCTTCTAGGCCAACCGCAAATGAGTGCAGTTGTGGCCACCAAGCTTCAGACTGTTCGTCATCTTCAATACGCATTGCCGCAAAGCGTTTAGCGACTGCTGAAGTGATAGATGAATCTAAACCACCAGAAAGAAGTACACCGTAAGGTACGTCAGTCATTAGTTGACGCTTCACCGCTGCTTCTAGTGCTTCCGTTAGGTCTTCTTTACTTGTGCTGTTGCCTTGTACTGCAGCGTATTCGTTCCAGTCACGAATGTAGTAACGTTGTGGCTCTGCATCTTTCGAAGAGTAGAAGCTACCAGGAGGGAACTCGCTGATGGTCTTACATACAGGAACCAGAGCTTTCATTTCAGAAGCAACATAGTAGTTACCGTGTTCATCGTAGCCTTGGTAAAGCGGGATGATACCGATGTGGTCGCGGCCTACTAGGTATTCGTCTTTTTCTTCATCGTATAAAACGAATGCGAAGATACCGTTTAGCTCTTCTAGCAGGTCTGCGCCCATTTCTTGGTATAGCGCAAGGATAACTTCACAGTCAGAGTCTGTCTGGAACTGGTACTTATCTTCATAGCGAGCACGGAGTTCTTTGTGGTTATAGATTTCACCGTTTACCGCAAGAATGTGTTTCTTGTCTTGGCTGTATAGCGGCTGAGCACCACTATTTAGACCGACGATAGCTAAACGCTCGTGAGCAAGGATTGCTTTGTCACTTGCATAGATACCAGACCAATCTGGTCCACGGTGACGAAGCTTTTTAGACATTTCTAAAGCGATAGGGCGAAGTGCTGCGGCATCACTTTTTATGTCGAGAATGCCAAATACTGAACACATAGAACTTCCTTTTAAATAATTTCTAAATCAACTGTATTCAATTTGCCATTCTGGCTAAAAAAAGCAACCGGATGTGAGCAAAAAAATAATATAAAGGGTGTTATGTTAGAAATTATTTAATTATTTTGTCGTTTTGGTGTTTGGTATCTAAATGTGGTTGCTTTTTTATACAAAAACCTCTCAAAAGTGCGAAAATTCACAGCCTTGAGAGGTTTTTCTGAGAGGGATTTAGGCTAGATTTTGTTGATGTTTGGGTTTAATTGCTCACAAACATGGCGAGCAAAACCACTACCGGCTTCGCTGTAGATATTGAATGCGGCATCAACACCATTCTCTTTCAAGGTTTCGAGTTGATCAGGGTATTCTGCGATAGCTGCGATCTGTCCTTTAAAGTTACGTGACTTTAGTTGATCTAAAGCGGTCTGGTTACCTTGGTGATGTGGCATGGCTAAGATAACCAGCTTTACATTCGCTGTATCTAAGATGCGCTCCCAGAAGTCTGGGTCAGTCGCGTCGCCAGAAATCACGTTTCTACCGTGGCTTCTGTGGTTATGTGCTGCTTCTTCACGAACTTCGACACCTAAACTTACCTTGCCATAGCGAGAGCGTAATTCGTCATAAGCACCAGTACCAATTCGGCCCATACCAAGAATAAGCACTTGGGCACGACCAGGGTCAATTCGCTTATCGCGTCGGTGAAGCTTTTCTGAGGCATGCTCTTTTAGCCATTTACCTGACTGCTGATAAAGCTTGTGACCAGCTCGATTTAAAGGTGCAGCGATTAAGAAAGACAGTGAAACCGCAATCGCGACGGCAACTAGGATATCGCCAGACATCCAACCCATCTTGAAGGCTAGGCCACCAACGATGAGGCCAAATTCGCTGTAGTTAAACAGTGATAAAGAGGCAAGTAGAGACGTTCGAACACGGAACTTGAAGCGGTTAAGCACCAAGAAGTAGAGAACACCTTTCACTGGCAGCATAAGCAAGAACAAGATTGCAAGCATAACGCCTTGAATGGTTGGTTGCTCTGACAAACCAATGTTCAAGAAGAAACAGACAAGGAAAAGCTCTTTAAGGTTAAACAGCGATTTTGATAACTCTGAGGCTTTTGGATGACCAGCAAGCAGCATACCTAGAACAAGAGCGCCTAGGTCTGGCTTAACACCAACCAAATGGAATAAACCAGCACCGACGACTAATGCGAAAAAGATGCCGGAAAGAACCAACATTTCGCCGTGTCCAACCCAATCAAGTATTTTGTAGAACAGTGGGCGTAATAAAGGTAGGGCAAATAGCGCAATTGCATACCACTCTGGTATTTTACCTGTCGAGGCCGTTAGGAATACCACCGCGAAAATATCTTGCATGACCAAGATACCAATCGCCAATGTACCGTAGGTCGCATTCATTTCGCCTTTCTCTTGAAGAGTCTTTACCGCAAATACGGTACTCGAGAATGATAGGGCGAAGCCGAGTAGAACAATCTGCTCGACTGACATAGCTGCCAGTGACGAAATGCCAAGGAACTTAAAACCAAATAGGGCGACGGCAAAAAACAGAGTGGATAAAAGGTTATGTATTGTCGCGCCAGCCCAGATCTCTTTAGAGAGTAGGGTTTTGATATCTAGCTTCAAGCCGATGGTGAATAGGAGCAGGGTGACACCGAGGTCAGCCAAGGTAATGATGGTGTCATTCGTTTCGAAACCAAAGGCAAAAAGCCCAAATCCCGCAACCAAAAAACCAACCAGTGGCGGAAGATGACATTTTAAAGCAATAAATCCTGCGATAAACGCAGTGGATATTAATATAAGTTCCATAACTTGTTGTTGTAGTTCCCTAGCTTAAAAAAACGGGCCGTGTTTTTACAAACACGGCCCGCGGAAAATCAGAATTGTTGTTCTTTAATCTTCAAGTAACTTCTGCAGTAACACACCGTTGAGCATGGCGCGCTTGATCATAGCAAAAGCTCCCATCGTAGGATGTTTATCGATCTGTGATGCTACAATAGGCAGGCCGCTATGGAAAGTCGTTAGCGACTGATTCTCTACATTACGCTTAATTGCAGGGAAAACAATCTCTTGTGCCTTAGTAATATCACCAGCAATGATCACTTTTTGAGGGTTAAATAGGTTGATCGTCATGGCGATCGCTTTACCTAACTGGTTTCCTACTCGAACCAAGCTCTGCTTAGCTAATTCGTCACCATTCATTGCATGGTCGCAAACGTCTTGAATAGTAATACGCTCAAGTTCGGTTAAAGAGGACTCATAACCTTGTTTAATCAGCTTTTGCACGCGCTCTACGATTGCTGGGTTCGCCGCTACCGTTTCAAGACAACCAAAGTTACCACATTGGCACTGTTCACCAAGTGGATCGATTTGGATATGACCGATTTCACCGACGTTACGGTTATGGCCTAAGAAAACCTGGCCGTTAACGATAATCCCCGCACCAGTACCGCGGTGAACACTTACTAAGATAGAGTCTTGGCTGTCTTGGCTCGCGCCAAAGTAGTGCTCCGCTAGTGCCATTCCGCGAACATCGTTGCCAACAAAACAAGCGACATGGAATGTGTCGCGAATAATGTCGCTCAATGCAAGGTTATCGATGTCTGTATTTGGCATGTACTCAACGACACCCGTCGTCGGGTTAACTAAGCCTGGAAGAGTTACGCCAATCGCAATCAGCTGATCGATTTTCGGTTGGTGCTCAGCGATGAAGGCCTTAAGCGTATTGACCAAGCCTTGAGTAAGGTCTGACTGATCTGAATAATTCAGGTCTTGCTGCTGGAAAGCCAATTCACGACCACCAAGGTCATGAAGGCTAACTTGAATATAGTCTCGACCTAAGCGCACAGCGATAGAGTGGAAAGGCTCTACTTCTGTGGTTAGAGAGATAGCGCGTCTACCGCCAGTAGACGCTTGCTGTGCGACCTCTTTGATTAGGCCGCGCTCTAATAATTGGCGGGTAATTTTTGTAACACTTGCCGGTGCGAGTTGGCTTACATCAGCCACTTGTATACGACTGATAGGCCCTTGTTGGTCTATTAGTCGGTATACCGCCGCACTGTTTAGTTGTTTAACTAAGTCTACGTTACCTATTTGTCCGCCATTCATACTTAATTGTGCTCGTATTGTCCATTAACAACAGTCGCTTTAACGTTAAAGTCTCGGTCAAATACAGCTAGGTTTGCAACCATGCCTTTTTTGATTCGACCTAGCTTGCTTTCTACACCGATAGCCGTAGCTGGGTATAGCGTAGCCATGCGAAGAGCTTCGTCTAAAGCGATACCAGCGTGCTCAACTGTATTCTGAACTGCTTCAATCATAGTCAGAGCTGAGCCGCCCAGTGTGCCGTTTTCATCAACACACTTACCATCTCGGTAATATACTTTCTTACCGACAAAAATAAAGTATTCCATGTCAGCACCTGCAGGAGCTGTGGCATCCGTCACTAATACCAACTTTTCTCCCTTGATTTTGTGCGCAATTCTGATGTTTGCGTAATCAACGTGGAAGCCGTCGGCGATGATGCCTGCGTATACTTCTGGCGTATCGTAAATTGCGCCAACCACACCTGGTTCACGACCAACCATAGGCGTCATTGCATTGAATAGGTGCGTTGCGAATGTGATACCAGATTCGAAACCTTGGCGTGCTTCTGCATAAGTTGCGTTGGTGTGACCGATAGAAACAACAACACCAGCTTTGTGCAGACGCTCGATATGCTCTGGGTCGTTCAGCTCAGGAGCCAGTGTTACTTTCGCAACAAGGTCGCTGTTCTCACAGATAAGCTCAATCATCTCGCTGTCAGACTTACGAATATGATCAACGCTGTGAATGCCTTTTTTTGCAACGTTTAGGTATGGACCTTCAAGGTGAAGACCTAAAGATTGGTTCTGGTATTGGTTGTGGTACTCACGAGCAGCTGTGATAACAGCGCGCATGTCTTCGTCTGAAGAAGTGATCAGAGTCGGTAAGAAGCTAGTACAGCCTGATTTGAGGTTGGCTTTGTGCATGATCTGCATTGTTTCTGCAGTGATCTCATCGTTCAGCATTACACCGCCACAACCATTAAGTTGTAGGTCAATGAAACCTGGGCTTAGGTTTGCTCCGTCTAGGTCGCGAACCTCGATACCTTCCGGTAATTCAGAGATAGGGCAGACTTTTTTGATCAGTTCGTTTTCGATTACTACAGCATGATCGGTTAGAACATCACTACCAGTGTAAATTTTACAGTTACTTAGCGCGTACATAGTCAGCTAATCCTTATTTCGTCAGATCTTTTAAATTCGTTCGTTACCTAAATGTGGACTTAGTTTGCGAGCATCATTTACGTAACGATTTATCTTTTATGGGCAAACGGCTTCAAAAAGGGAAGCGATTTTAAGTGTTTGAAAAATATGTGAACAATTCATTGTTTTTATGATTATGGGTTAAGAAATATCAGTAAGTTAGCTGGCTTTTAAAGCTGAACATAACCCACTCTTGACCCAATAGTTAGATTTGGATTTTATCTATAAATGTTCATTTTTTTGAATGATAAAATAAGTTTTATGATCTCGCTAGCAAAAACCTCTGGATTTGGTAAAAACTGGTGATTACGATCACAAATGGTAAGGTTTTAATTTGCGGAGCAAAATTAATTGAATACACTGAATAGGACTAAATTGAGCGACTAAAATAAGTTTCTCAAACGAATTCTAAAAAATCCTATAGGGGGAAACAACTGGTGAATATTCTAGGATATGCACAGAAGCTAGGTAAGGCGTTAATGCTACCTATCGCAACGCTTCCGATTGCGGCGCTTCTATTACGTTTAGGTCAAGGCGATCTACTTGATATTCCATTCATGGCGCAAGCTGGTGGTGCTATCTTCGGTAACCTACCATTGCTATTTGGTCTAGGTATCGCGATTGGTCTTTCTAAAGACGGTAACGGCGCAGCGGGTCTTGCTGGTGCAGTTGCTTACTTCGTTCTAACAGCGACAGCGACAACGATTAACGCTGACGTTAACATGTCTTTCTTCGGCGGTATCTTCGCAGGTATCATCGCGGGTCACTCTTACAACGCTTTCCATGCTACACGTCTTCCTGAGTGGCTGGCATTCTTCGCAGGTAAACGTTTAGTACCAATCATGGCTGGTCTATTTGCACTTGTTGCAGGTGCTGTGTCTGGTGTGGTTTGGCCTGGTGTTCAATCTGGTCTAGACGCACTGGCTCACGCAGTATCAACGTCTGGCGCTATCGGTCAATTCGTTTACGGTACTCTTAACCGTGCACTTATCCCTGTAGGTCTACACCACGTATTGAACTCGTACTTCTGGTTCGGTATGGGTACATGTCAAGAAATCATCGTTGCTGGTCAAGGCGCATTCGCTAACATCACTCAGCTTTGTGTTGACCCATCTCTAGCTAAAACTCTAGTTGTTGGCCAAGAGCACACATTCACATTCGCTAACTCTGTAACTCCAGAAATCACTACTGTTGTTAAAGAAGTTACTGACACTGTTAAGTCTGGCGACCTACACCGTTTCTTCGGTGGCGATAAAGGTGCAGGCGTATTCATGAACGGTTTCTTCCCAGTAATGATGTTCGGTCTACCAGGTGCTGCACTTGCAATGTACCTAGCAGCTCCTGCTGAAAAACGTAGCCAAGTTGGTGGTGCACTATTCTCAGTAGCATTCTGTTCATTCCTAACTGGTATCACAGAGCCGCTAGAATTCATGTTCGTATTCCTAGCTCCTGCTCTATACGCAATGCACGCTGTATTCACTGGTCTGTCTCTAGTTGTTGCTAACATGTTTGGTACTCTGCACGGTTTCGGTTTCTCTGCTGGTCTTATCGACTTCGTATTGAACTGGGGTCTAGCAACTAAACCTCTAGTACTTCTAGCAATCGGCCTTGGCTTCGGTGCTCTATACTTCTTCACTTTCTCTTTCGCAATCCGCGCTTTCAACCTGAAATCGCCAGGTCGTGAAGATGACGAAGAAGCTGCAGCTCCAGCTGGTGACGCTCCAAAAGGCGACCTTGCACGTCAATACCTAAAAGCTCTAGGTGGTCACGACAACCTAACTTCAATCGACGCTTGTATCACACGTCTACGTCTAACTCTTAAAGACCGCTCTGTTGCTGACGAAGCCGTTCTTAAGAAGCTAGGTGCTAAAGGTGTTGTGAAGCTAGGTGAAAACAACCTACAAGTTATCCTAGGCCCACTTGCTGAAATCGTAGCTGGCGAAATGAAAGCTATCGGCGCAGGTGAAGACCTATCTGATGTAAAACTTCCATAGTAAGGAAGTACTTAACTGAGCAGTCATTAATACTCTCAAGTAAGTGTCAAATTGAAAGCCTCCCATAAGGGAGGCTTTTTTGTATCTGCAGTTTAAGTCTTTGGGATACGGTTCGTTCTATTCTTCATCGAATAGCAGAAATAATCGTAATTAACGGACGGTTCTTATTGTGCAAAGGCGAAGAATTGTGGATGATTAGCAACAATGATCTTTCTATCTAGAGCTGACGCTAAAAGTGGCGCTTGGCTAGGAGATAAAAGATAACTTTCTCTGACAATACTAAATACATAGAGGTGCTATAGATGAGTGAAGCTGAGGCTCGTCCATCGAATTTCATTCGCCAAATTATTGATAAAGATTTAGCGGATGGTACACACAGTAGCGTGCATACTCGTTTCCCGCCGGAGCCAAATGGTTACCTGCACATCGGTCACGCTAAATCTATTTGCTTGAATTTTGGTATTGCTCAGGACTACCAGGGACAATGTAATCTTCGTTTCGATGATACAAACCCTGAAAAAGAAGACGTTGAATACGTTGAGTCAATTAAGAATGATGTAAGCTGGTTAGGCTTCGAATGGTCTGGTGACATTTGTTACTCATCAAACTACTTCGATACGCTTTACGCTTATGCTGTGGAATTAATTAATAAAGGCTTAGCGTACGTTGACGAGCTAAGTCCTGAGCAGATCCGCGAATACCGTGGCACGCTAAAAGAGCCAGGTAAAGCAAGCCCATACCGCGACCGCAGCCCTGAAGAGAACCTAGCGTTATTTGAAAAAATGCGTGACGGTGGCTTTGAAGAAGGTAAAGCGTGTCTGCGTGCCAAGATCGACATGAGCTCATCATTCATGGTAATGCGTGATCCTGTTATCTACCGTGTTCGTTTTGCTCACCACCATCAGACAGGTGACAAATGGTGCATTTACCCAATGTACGATTTCACTCACTGTATCTCTGATGCGCTGGAAGGTATTACGCACTCAATCTGTACTCTTGAATTCCAAGATAACCGTCGTTTGTACGACTGGGTTCTAGATAACATTACGATCGATTGCCAACCTCGTCAGTACGAGTTTAGCCGTCTGAATCTTGAATACACGGTGATGTCTAAGCGTAAACTAAACCAACTTGTGGTTGAAAACCTAGTTCAAGGTTGGGATGACCCACGTATGCCGACTATCTCTGGTTTACGTCGTCGTGGTTTCACTTCTGCGTCTATTCGTGAGTTCTGTAAGCGTATCGGTGTGACTAAACAAGAGAACATGATTGAGTTCGGTTCACTTGAGTCTTGTATCCGTGATGACTTGAACGAAAATGCACCACGTGCAATGGCTGTTCTAGACCCGGTTAAGATCGTGATTGAAAACTACGATGCAGACAAGGTAGAAACACTAACAGTTGCTAACCACCCGAACAAACCTGAAATGGGTACTCGTGAAGTACCGTTTACTCGTGAAGTTTGGATCGAGCGTGATGACTTCCGTGAAGAAGCAAACAAGAAGTACAAGCGTTTGGTTCTAGGTAAAGAAGTTCGTCTACGTGGTGCTTACGTAATTAAAGCAGAGCGTATCGAGAAAGATGCAGAAGGCAACATTACAACTATCTTCTGTTCTTACGATGACGAAACGCTAGGTAAGAACCCGGCAGATGGCCGCAAAGTGAAGGGTGTTATCCACTGGGTATCTGCTGATAAAGCACTGCCAGCTGAGATTCGTCTATACGATCGTCTATTCACTGTTGCAAACCCAGCTGCTGCGGATGATTTCGCTGCAACGATCAACCCAGAGTCTCTGGTTAAGTTGAACGGTTTTGTTGAGCCTAGCCTAGCGGAAGCCGCTGCAGAGCAAGGTTTCCAGTTTGAGCGTACAGGTTATTTCTGTGTTGATTCAACAGACTCTAAAGCAGATGCGCTAGTATTCAACCGCACGGTTGGCCTACGTGATACTTGGGGTAAAGCTGAAGCATAATTGCTAACGCTAACAAGTTGTCTAATAAAAAACCGGCTTAGTGCCGGTTTTTTTGTATCTGAATAATGCGTGGATCTAAAGAACAATCTAGCAGACTTTCAGCCCAATATAAAAAACGCTGACCGAAGTCAGCGTTTGTTTAATTTTTCGGTTTGTGCGCGTCTGGGTTGCCTTTGCAATCACCCGTCATGCTTTTACCGTAAAGGTATAAACTGTGGTTCGTTAGCTGAACGTTATAGCGCTTCGCTATCTCTTTTTGTCTCTCTTCGATGATGTCATCAGAGAACTCGATAACTTCGCCACAATCTAGACATACTAGATGATCGTGGTGGTGCTGTGTTGAAAGTTCAAATACAGACTTACCGCCTTCGAAGTGGTGGCGAGTTACAATGCCAGCATCATCGAATTGGTTTAATACTCGATAAACGGTCGCAAGCCCGATCTCTTCACCTAAGTCGATCAGCTTTTTATATAAATCTTCAGCACTAATATGTTGGCAGTCTGGTTGTTGTAATACTTCTAAAATTTTGAGCCTTGGGAGGGTCACTTTAAGACCAGCATCTTTTAGCGCTTGATTATTGTCTGACATATACTTTCCTGTTGATGATCTGCAGCAATTAACAGAATTCAATATTAATACCATTATAGTTTAGTCAGGCATAACAATAAACCACGAACTTCAAAGGGTTACTAATCAACATCACAATCTGTTTTGTAAATTGGAAGTATCTCACTTATAGTGGAGGTACGACCAGTCAGGGTGGCGGTAATTCTAATATGAACACGGAATGTTGTTATGAATAAGCAACTTGCAAAAATATACAAACCAAACATCGTAAAATTCGCTCTTAATATTTGGCCTCCATTTTGGGGAGCAGGGATAAAGATAGCCCATATTAGTTCGGATTTTAGGGTAGTAAAAACAGTGCTTAAGTTGCGCTGGTGGAACAAAAATGCCAATCGTACTCAGTATGGCGGCAGCATATTTTCCCTAACGGATCCTGTTTACTCATTGATGTTAATGGGAATTTTAGGTGAAAGGTATTATGTGTGGGACAAAGAGGCGAGCATTAACTTCATCAAACCTGGTCAGTCAGATCTGTATGCAGACTTTGAAATAAGCCAAGGTCAGCTTGATGAGATTTACCGTCAGACTCAACTTGGTGAGAAGTGTTTTCCTGAGTTTATTATCTATGTCAAAGATAAGCAGGGTAATGTGGTCTCAGAAATTCAGCGTACGCTTTATGTCAGAAAGAAGCCACAATTCAGAGATGATGACGAAGCACTAGAAGCAGAGTGCTAATTTAGACAGACAGAACTTATATAGACAAATAGAAAAAAACCTCCAATTAGGAGGTTTTTTCATATCTAGAGAGTTGTCACTAATTGTAACAATGGACAACTACCAGATAATTAGTCTTCAAGCTCTGCTAGGCACATCTCTTCGTGGATTTGTTTAACCCAGTTAGATACACGCTCATCAGTTAGCTCTGGTTGACGGTCTTCGTCGATACATAGGCCAACGAATTGGCTGTCATCGCCTTCAACTAGACCTTTAGATGCTTCGAACTCGTAGCCTTCAGTAGAAGTGTAACCTAGGATAGTACCGCCTTTCGCTTCAACGATGTCACGGATAGTACCCATAGCATCACAGAAGTATTCTGCGTAATCTTCTTGGTCACCACAACCAAAGATAGCAACAAGCTTAGTTGAGAAATCAATAGCTTCTAGCTCTGGGAAGAAATCATCCCAATCACATTGTGCTTCGCCGTAGTACCACGTAGGGATACCAAGCAGCAGTAGATCGAAGTTATCGATATCTTCTTTGCTGCTTTTTGCAATGTCTTGAACGTGAACGAGCTGTTTGCTCAATTGCTTTTGAATCATCTTAGCAACAGCTTCAGTGTTACCTGTATCGCTACCAAAGAAGAGACCTACACTTGCCATAGAATCATTACCTTTCATTTTGTCTGTTGTCGGTGTAATAAAGTTCGGAGGGGAATCGTTAGATCCCAGTTCCTTCCCAGCTTAGTTGGATTATCCCTTTGGCGATAAAACCTGCACAGCCAAGGAAAAGTACTAACCACACAATGCGACGACCAAATGGAGGAACATTTCCTTGCTTGAGAACGTCCTTAATTGCCATGCCGATCAAAAAGAAAATCGCGGCAAATAGGAGATCTAAACCAACAGATTCAATGATGTTCATGTAGTCGTAAAGCATGGGAACCTTATATACCAATTTTGCTTGGGCGCACTATATCACTGTTGCGAGATAAAGTTAATGTGCAGTGATTACTCAACTCTCATTTATCTGCATGAAAAAGCGCACTTAAGCGATGAATTTTCGAATTGCTCTCAGCACTTCAGTTGGTTTTTCTGCGTGCAGCCAGTGGCCCGTATTCGCAATAACGTGCGCCTTTGCGTTAGAAAATTGCTGTTGGACCGCAGTTTGGTGCTCAGCCATGAGGTAGTCCGAATCCCCACCTTTTATTAGTAAGGTTTTGACCGACGTTTTATCGATCGGTTCCCAGCCAATAATATGTGCATAATTTGCGAGTAGTGATGCGACGTTAAATCGCCACTCCATAATGCCTTGTTCTGACTTAAACAGTGATTTTGTTAAGAATTGGCGAACACCGTCTATTTCGATATGTTTGGCGAGCACTTTAAGTGCTTCGGCACGAGATCCTGGCTTTTCTTCAATGACCGCTTTAAGGCCTGCGAATACGTTGTCGTGACGGCTTTGGGTGTAAGCGACTGGTGCCATGTCCAATACAATCAGTTTGCGCAGCTCTAGATGTTGGGTAAGCGCCATAGCAACTTTTCCGCCCATCGAGTGACCAATGACAGTAACATCATTCAGCTCGAGATCTTTCAACAGTTGAGCGACATCTTGTGCCATCGCTTGGTAATTATGAGTATCACTGTGGAAGGATTGACCGTGGTTACGAAGATCGATACTCAGTACCTGATGGTCGACTTTTAGATCCCTAGCCAGCAAGCCTAGGTTGTCCAGATTACCGAATAATCCATGGATCAAAACTATGGTGTGACCCTCACCTTCGATTTTATAGTTGAGCTGTACTGACATTTTTATCTTATTCATGGTGGGTTTGACGTAGAGTATCCGCGCGGATCTCGCTATAATCCCCCTGAGTTTAAACATTGAGATTGTGAAAAGCGAATGAAAACAATTGAGGTTGATGAGGACCTATACCGTTTTATTGCGGGTCAGACAGAACGTATTGGCGAAAGCGCTTCAGATATTCTGCGCCGCTTGTTACAGGTTGATAGCCAAGGCATGGCTCCGATCGAAGAGATCGTAGAGCCGAAAGGTATCGTTGTTAGCAAAGAGGTAGGCTTTACTCCAGAGAAGTTCGATGGCGTTAAAGAAATGCGCTCACTACTAATATCAGATGAGTTTGCATCATTAAAGAAAGCCATTGATCGTTTCATGCTAGTGTTATCAACACTGCATAAAATCGACCCTTTAAGCTTTTCAGAAGCAACTCAAGTGAAAGGCCGCAAGCGTGTTTACTTTGCAGACAACGAAGCGACGTTACTAGCAAACGGTAACACGACTAAGCCTAAAGCCATTCCACAAAGTCCTTTTTGGGTTATTACAAATAATAATACTAGCCGCAAAAGACAGATGGTTGAGCAGCTTATGAGCCGCATGAATTTCCAAGCAGAATTGATTGAAAAAGTAACAGGTTCAATTTAACGAAATCTGATTTAAACCTCATAATATCCATGGATAAGAAGATATTATGAGGTTTTTTTGTTTTTAAATTTTATATATATAAGGATGTCGAAAAATGGCTATGCACCCTCGTGCTGGGCAAAAAGCTCAGCAGGAAGATCTTCATAATATTCCGGCTTTAGTGGCTAACTATTTCTTACAGCAACCGGATGCGACCAACCCAGATCACAAGGTACTATTCGGTACTTCAGGTCACCGCGGTACAGCAGACAAATCAACATTTAACGAAAACCACATTTTAGCGATTGCACAAGCAGTGGCTGAGGTGCGTGCTGAGCAGGGTACAACAGGCCCGCTTTTCTTAGGTAAAGATACGCACGCGCTATCTGAACCTGCATTTTCTACGGTAATCGAAGTACTTGTAGCGAACGGTGTTGAAGTTATTATTCAAGAAAACAACGGCTTTACTCCAACACCTGGTATCTCGCATGCGATTCTTACGCACAACCTAGTGAATGACAAAAAAGCCGACGGCATCGTTATCACACCTTCACACAACCCACCTCAAGATGGCGGTATCAAATACAACCCGACACACGGTGGTCCTGCTGAAGCTGAATTGACTCAAGCGATTGAAGACCGTGCGAACGTGATCATTGCTGAGCAAATGCAAGGTGTTAAACGCACTCCTATCGCACAGGCTAAACAGTCTGAGTTAGTGAAAGAAGTCGACCTAGTGGCGCCATACGTTGCTGATTTGGTTAACGTGGTTGATATGGAAGCGATCCAGAAAGCGAACATCAAAATTGGTGTTGATCCACTGGGCGGCAGCGGTATTGATTACTGGCGTCAAATTGGTAAAGCGTACAACCTAGATCTTACTTTGGTAAGTGAAGCGGTTGACCCTTCATTCCAATTCATGTCTCTAGATAAAGATGGCGTGGTTCGTATGGACTGTTCTTCGCCATACGCAATGGCAGGTTTGCTTGCACTTAAAGATGAATACGCACTAGCGTTTGGTAACGACCCTGATTACGATCGCCACGGCATTGTTACGCCTAAAGGCCTAATGAACCCAAACCACTTCCTAGCGGTTTGTATCGATTACCTATACCGTAACCGTGAAGGTTGGGGTAAAGAGGTTGCTGTTGGTAAAACTTTGGTATCAAGCGCATTGATCGACCGTGTAGTAGCAGACTTAGGTCGTGAACTTTGTGAAGTGCCAGTTGGTTTCAAATGGTTCGTTGATGGCCTTTACAACGGTCAGTTTGGTTTCGGTGGTGAGGAGAGTGCAGGTGCATCTTTCTTACGTAAAGACGGTACGCCTTGGTCAACAGATAAAGATGGCCTAATTCTTTGCCTACTTGCTGCTGAGATCACAGCTGTTACAGGTAAGAACCCACAAGAATACTACGAAGAACTGGCTGCTAAACACGGTGAATCTAAGTACAACCGTATTCAAGCGGTAGCAAATGGCGCACAAAAAGACGTGCTGAAAAAGCTATCTCCAGAGATGGTTTCTGCTGAAACGCTTGCTGGCGATGCGATTACTGCTCGCTTAACGCATGCTCCTGGTAATGGTGCTGCGATTGGTGGCCTTAAAGTGACCACTGAGAACGGTTGGTTCGCTGCTCGTCCATCAGGCACTGAAGACATCTACAAGATCTACTGTGAAAGCTTTAAAGGTGAAGAGCACCTAAAAGCAATCGAAGCAGAAGCTCAAGAGATTGTTAACCAAGTATTTGCCGCTGCAGGTCTATAATCGAATACGATTCATAGAGTTATAAAGCAAATAATGGAAGGGTTGATGTGAAAGCATCAGCCCTTTTTATTTGTCTGTGAGTAAGTGGCTAGACTAAGTCAGTTCAATGACGAATGGATTAGCTGTGTGGCCAGCTTTGCGGCATCACAAACCAGAATTGACCAGACTTAGTTTGCCCGTGAACAAAGCGGTCACCAAATTCGGTGATAGGTTCACCGCTGAAATCATCCGTTCCTGCGGCCCATTGCTCTTTGTTTAGAGGATAGAGTGTTTCGGTGATCAAGTGAGCCTGATTTTGATAACACCAAAATCCATTTACTTGGCTTGGGTTAATGCTGTAGCCCAAACATTCTGTAGGTATATTTTGTTCTAGAAATGGGTTGGTATAGAGGCGACCTTGCATCAGAAGATGTTTTGAGTCGACATCGATCTCCGGGTACTGCTCAACAAAGGCGTTTGAAGAGGACATACCAAGTTGATGGCAGAGCATCCTATCGAGCTTCTTGTCCAATTGGTCGTGAGAATTGGGACCAAACCATGTTTGCTCATGAAGTAGGTAAAACTTAATTGCCACTTCCCAGTGTTCTAATTTTTGGCTGCTCGTGTCTTCCAGGATAAAGTCGATTGCGCCGAGTGTTCGTCCCTCAACATTAATCTGAATCTCATCGTGCTTGATTGAATAATTATCCGAAGTGGTGATGACTTGTTCACATAGGTGTTGGTAGAGGAAGCCTAATCTAGGGTTTCCACCATAAGTATGTGCATCGTCGAGCTTTTGGTGGTTTGAGAATACAGTGAGATCAGAAATGGGCGGCTTGATTTCTAGTAGCGGTGGTGAGCTAATCACCCATTGATAAAAGCGTTGCAGTTCGGTCATCGGTTCCTCGTAAACTTCAGTCATCTGTTCTCTAGAAACAGAGTGGAAGGGCTTTCGACATTCTACCCGTAAATTGATATAACGACGTTATTATAAAGGTAAGCTGGAAATAAAAATGAATAACTTACAATTAGAAAAGCTACTTAACGAAAAACTGCAGCCACAGCAGATTAAAGATTACTGTCCGAATGGCCTTCAAGTCGAAGGTGCTTCTGAAGTCAAGCGTATTGTTACTGGTGTTACGGCTTCGCAAGCTTTGATTAATAAAGCGGTTGAGCTAGAGGCTGACGCTTTGTTGGTTCATCACGGTTTCTTTTGGAAAGGTGAGTCAGAGGCAATTCGTGGCATGAAGGGCAAACGCATTCGTACTCTGATTAAGAATGACATTAACCTTTTGGGTTATCACTTACCTCTCGATATCCATCCTGAACTTGGTAACAACGCCAAACTCGCTGAACTGCTTGATATTGAAGTAGAAGGTGGCTTGGAAGGGCACCCACAATCGGTTGCTATGTTTGGTAGAATAAAGACACCGATGACCGGTGCTGAGTTTGCGGCAAAAATTGATCAAGTACTGAATCGTAAGCCGCTACATATCGCTCCTGAAAACGCAGATAAAATGATTGAAACGGTAGGTTGGTGTACTGGCGGCGGTCAAGATTACATTGAACTTGCAGCCTCTCAAGGTATCGACGCATTTATCTCTGGTGAAATTTCTGAGCGCACAACTTACTCGGCTCGCGAGCAAGACATCCATTATTTTGCTGCAGGTCACCATGCGACAGAACGCTACGGCGTGAAGGCACTAGGTGAATGGTTAGAAAAAGAGCACGGATTGGATGTTGAGTTTATCGATATCGATAATCCGGTATAAGAGCAGATGCGAGATGAGGGATACGAGTAAATAGTGTTCGTCATTCCCCAGACTGACGAAGGAGGGAGTAGAGAATTTTTTGGGCTATCTACTCGCTGAATGAGATCCCCAACTCACTCGTCCCTCGTTCTTGGGGATGACGGCATAGTTTGCTCCTATAGTCATTCCCTAGACTGACGAAGGAAAGAGTATGGAATCTTTTTGGGCTATCTATTCGTTGAATGAGATCCCCAACTCACTCGACCCTCACTCTTAGGTATAACGAGCAACTATAAATTTGTATCTGTCGATGTGATGCGCGAGTCAGAACGTTAAAGGGGGATATCCCGAATCCGTCATTCCCTAGACTGACGAAGGAGGGAGTAGGGAATCTCTTTGGGCTATCTACTCGTTGAATGAGATCCCCAACTCGCTCATTCCTCGCTCTTAGGTATAACGAGCACCTATAAATTTGTATCCGTCTATGCGACGCGCCAGTCCGAACGCTAAAGGGGGATATCCGAATCCGTCATTCGCTAGACTGACGAAGGAAGGAGTAGGGAATCTCTTTGGGTTATCTATTCGTTGAATGAGATCCCCAACTCACTCGTCCCTCACTCTTAGGTATACGAGCAACTATAAATTTGTATCTGTCGATGTGATGCGCGAGTCAGAACGTTAAAGGGTCATATCCGAATCCGTCATTCCCTAGACTGACGAAGGAGGGAGTAGGGAATCTCTTTGGGCCATCTACTCGTTGAATAAGATCCCCAACTCACTCGTTCCTCGCTCTTGAGGATGACAGTGTTGCGAGCACATAAAAGAAAAGGGTTGATGCGAAAGCATCAACCCTTTTTAACAATCATACTTTAATCGCAATTATTCACGTTCGTGAAGTGCTTTAAAGTCACGTTGCTCTTCACCAGTGTATAGCTGACGAGGACGACCGATACGGTTTGTCGGATCGCTGTGCATTTCGTTCCAGTGTGCAATCCAACCGATAGTACGAGACATCGCGAAGATTACTGTAAACATAGACACTGGAATGCCGATCGCTTTCAGAATGATACCTGAGTAGAAGTCTACGTTCGGGTATAGCTTCTTAGACACAAAGTATTCATCAGAAAGAGCGATACGTTCAAGTTCCATTGCTACGTCAAGTAGTGGATCTTGGATGTTTAGCTCTTTAAGTACTTCGTGACACGCTTCGCGCATTACTGTTGCACGTGGATCGTAGTTCTTGTAAACGCGGTGACCGAAGCCCATCAAACGGAATGGGTCATCTTTGTCTTTCGCTTTTGCAACATACTCTTCGATGTTATCTACGCTACCGATCTCTTCAAGCATACGTAGACATGCTTCGTTTGCACCGCCGTGAGCTGGGCCCCAAAGTGACGCGATACCAGCTGCGATACACGCAAACGGGTTAGCACCAGATGAACCAGATAGACGTACTGTCGATGTAGAAGCGTTTTGTTCGTGATCAGCGTGTAGAGTGAAAATCTTATCCATTGCGCGAGCAACAATAGGGTTCACTTCGTACTCTTCACATGGGTTTGCGAACATCATGTGTAAGAAGTTTTCCGCGTAGCCTAGGTCGTTACGTGGGTAGATAAACGGCTGACCGATTGAATATTTGTAACACATTGCTGCTAGTGTCGGCATTTTTGAAATTAGGCGGTAAGCCGCAATTTCACGGTGTGTATCGTTGTTGATATCAAGTGAGTCGTGGTAGAACGCTGCTAAAGCGCCTACTACACCACACATTACAGCCATTGGGTGAGCATCACGACGGAAGCCGTGGAAGAAACTAGCAATTTGCTCGTGAACCATAGTGTGACGTGTCACGGTAGTCTTGAACTTTTCGTATTCAGCTCGAGATGGGGCTTCACCGTAAAGAAGTATGTAACATACTTCTAAGTAATCAGCGTTATTGGCAAGTTGGTCAATTGGATAACCACGGTGTAAAAGGATACCTTTCCCACCGTCAATAAAAGTGATTTGAGACTCACAAGATGCAGTGGCAAGAAAACCAGGGTCAAAAGTGAAAAAACCATTAGAACCTAGTGTACGAACATCGATCACTGGAGTACCTAGTACACCTTCTGTAATCGGCAGCTCGATTGGCGCTTGACCTTCAATGTGAAGGGTAGCTTTCTTATCCGCCATAACAATCTCCTTTGTTTATTATTTAATCCGTCCAGGATGTTTATGTGCCATTTTTTTACTGGTCTTACGTGGGAAAGTCAATTTTTCTGCAGCTTTGTGTGCACTTGTTAGTGTTTTTTACATTAAATTCGTTAAAAATCTGGTCTGTGTAGCATTATTTGTTACATCAATTGTATTAGAATGTTGCCGACCGTATAGTGGCGATGAAAAATTTGGTTAAAACCTTATAAATGCAAGGCTAAGAAGAAATGTGAGGTGTCTATCTTAATCTTGTTGTTAACAATTATTTTACAATTATCTAAGGCTCAACTTCAGTTATTTGTTAAGTTAATGTTAAACTTTGAAGGTTTGCGATCAAATTTTGTCCATAACAATATCATAAGGTTATTTAATGACCATAATGCTCAATGGAGCTGAGTGAGCAAGCCCGTGAAAGAAAGAAAGACAAGACCTGTTAATTTAGATTTACAGACCATCCACTTTCCGATCACTGCAATAGCTTCCATCCTACACCGTGTGTCTGGGGTGATTACTTTTGTTGCGATTGGAATTTTGCTTTGGTTACTATCCATTTCCCTCTCATCCCCAGTAGGCTTTATGGAAGCTAGCGACATTGTCGACGGTTTCTTTGTGAAGTTTATTCTGTGGGGCATTTTAACCGCTTTGGCTTACCACATTGCTGGTGGTATTCGTCACCTTCTTATGGACTTAGGTCACTTTGAAGAGCTGGAATCTGGCGCGAAGAGCGCTAAGGTTGCATTCGCAGCGACAGCGGTATTGTCTCTACTAGCGGGGATCTTAGTATGGTAAACAACGTTTCGACATTTGGCCGTAATGGCGTTCACGATTTCTTATTGATTCGTGCAACTGCAATCATTATGACGCTATATACAATTTATTTGGTGAGCTTTTGTGCCTTCACCGATATCTCTTACGTATCATGGACTCAGTTCTTTGGTGGAACTTTCACTAAAGTATTTACCATGTTAGCGCTTACTTCGGTTCTTGTTCACGCTTGGATCGGCCTATGGCAAGTGCTAACCGACTACATCAAGTGCGCTAAACTGCGTGTTGGCCTTCAAGTAGGTGTAGTTGCGGTTCTTCTTGGATATTTCTTCTCTGGTCTGTTTATTTTGTGGGGTGCGTAAGTGACTATTCCTGTTCGTGAGTTTGATGCCGTGGTTATCGGCGCTGGTGGTGCAGGTATGCGTGCCGCACTGCAAATTTCAGAGCAAGGCCTATCATGTGCATTGCTTTCTAAAGTTTTCCCAACTCGTTCTCATACCGTATCTGCTCAAGGTGGTATTACGGTTGCGCTAGGTAATGCGCACGAAGATCATTGGGAACAACATATGTATGACACAGTAAAAGGTTCTGATTACATCGGTGACCAAGATGCTATCGAATACATGTGTAAAAATGGCCCAGAATCAGTTATCGAACTAGAAAAGATGGGTCTTCCATTTTCTCGTTTCGACAACGGCACCATTTACCAACGTCCTTTTGGCGGCCAATCGAAAAACTTTGGTGGTGAGCAAGCGGCTCGTACCGCTGCAGCAGCTGACCGTACTGGTCACGCACTGCTACACACGCTTTACCAACAAAATATCAAGCACAAAACAACCGTGTTCTCTGAGTGGTACGCGCTTGATCTTGTGAAGAATGAAGACGGTGCCATTCTTGGTACAACAGCACTTTGCATGGAAACAGGCGAAGTATGCTACTTCAAAGCGAAAGCAACGATCCTAGCGACCGGTGGTGCTGGCCGTATCTACGCATCGACAACTAACGCACACATCAATACTGGTGACGGTGTTGGTATGGCGATTCGTGCTGGCGTTCCAATGCAAGATATCGAAATGTGGCAGTTCCACCCAACGGGTATTGCTGGCGCAGGTGTTCTTGTAACAGAAGGCTGTCGTGGTGAAGGTGGTTACCTTCTAAATAAAGACGGCGAACGTTTCATGGAACGTTACGCTCCAAATGCGAAGGACTTAGCGGGTCGTGACGTTGTTGCTCGTTCAATGATGGTCGAAATCCGTGAAGGTCGTGGTTGTGACGGTCCTTGGGGTCCACATATCAAGCTGAAACTGGACCACCTAGGTAAAGAGACACTTGAATCTCGTCTACCAGGTGTATGTGAACTGTCTCGTACATTCGCACACGTTGATCCAGTAAAAGAGCCAATCCCAGTAATCCCAACGTGTCACTACATGATGGGTGGTGTACCGACACAAGTTTCTGGCCAAGCGATTAAGCAGGGTACAGATGGTAGCGATGTAGAAGTACAAGGTCTATTCGCTTGTGGTGAGATTGCTTCAGTATCCGTACACGGTGCTAACCGTCTAGGTGGTAACTCACTGCTTGATTTGGTTGTATTCGGTCGTGCTACAGGTCTACACCTAGGTGAGACTCTGAAGAAGCAAGCTGATGCTAAACCTGCAACGGAAGAAGATATCGCTCGTTCTCTAGAGCGCTACAACCGTTGGGAAAACAGCACAGACGGCGAAGATCCAGCGCAGATCCGTAAAGATCTACAGCAATGTATGCAGAACAACTTCTCTGTATTCCGCGAAGGTCAAGCAATGGCTGACGGCCTAGAAGAGCTTAAAGCAATTCGCGAGCGTCTGAAGAATGCACACCTTTCAGATAAGTCTACTGAGTTCAACACGCAGCGTATTGAGTGTCTAGAGCTTGAAAACCTAATGGAAACAGCTTACGCGACGGCTGTAGCGGCAAACTACCGCACAGAGAGTCGTGGTGCACATGCTCGTTTTGACTTCCCTGATCGTGATGATGAGCAATGGCTATGCCACACGCTTTACAATCCTGAGTCAGAAAGCATGACTAAGCGTAACGTAAACATGGAACCTATCCATCGTGAAGCGTTCCCGCCAAAAGCACGTACGTACTAAGGAGACATGACCATGAAACTGAATTTCTCTTTATACCGTTACAATCCAGATGTCGACCAAAAGCCTTACATGAAGGAATACACCTTAGAGGTGGATGAAGGTTCAGACATGATGCTTCTGGATGCGCTTATTCTACTGAAAGAACAAGATCCAACAATCGCATTCCGCCGCTCATGCCGTGAGGGTGTATGTGGTTCGGATGGTCTGAACATGAACGGTAAAAACGGTCTAGCGTGTATCACGCCTCTATCTGCGCTGAAAGGCGATAAGATCGTGATTCGCCCGCTGCCAGGTTTACCTGTTGTTCGTGACCTGATTGTTGATATGACTCAGTTCTACGATAACTACGAAAAAGTAAAACCATTCCTAGTGTCTGATGGCAATGTACCACCGGCACGTGAAAACTTACAAAGCCCTGATGAGCGTGCTCATTTAGATGGACTGTACGAATGTATCATGTGTGCATGTTGTACAACGTCATGCCCATCGTTCTGGTGGAACCCTGACAAGTTCATCGGACCAGCAGGCCTACTTGCCGCGTACCGTTGGCTAATTGATAGCCGAGATACTGCGACAGATGAACGTTTGTCTGATCTTGATGATGCATTTAGCGTTTTTCGTTGCCATGGCATCATGAATTGTGTAAGTGTTTGTCCTAAGGGATTAAATCCGACGAAAGCGATTGGTCACATCAAGACCATGTTAGTGAATCGTTCGGTTTAAGTTATAAAAAAATTGCCGCCCTAGAAGTTTTGGGGCGGCCTTTTAATAGCTCGGCATAGACCGCAGCAAACGTGAAAACTACTGGTTAAGGGAAAATATGCACAACGGCGTGATGAAGGCATGGCTCGAGTCTTCACACTTGGCTGGCGCCAATGCAACGTACGTAGAAGAACTCTATGAACTGTATCTAAGTGACCCCGATTCGGTAAGTGACGAATGGAGAAGTGTTTTTGAAGAATTGCCTGTGCAAGCTTCAGAAGCGGTGGAACAACCACACTCTCGTGTTCGTGAATACTTCCGTCGACTCGCTCAAGAAACAAAGCATTACAGTGTCCAAGTTAGTGATCCAGATGTCGATGCGAAACAAGTAAAAGTTCTGCAACTGATTAATGCTTATCGATTCCGAGGGCATCAAGCAGCAAATCTAGACCCCCTAGGTTTATGGAAGAGAGCGACAGTTGATGAACTGGACCCTTCTTTCCACACTCTTACCGAAGAAGACCTCAATGAGACGTTTAACGTCGGCTCTTACGCGATTGGCCAAGAGACGATGGTGCTTAAAGATTTACACAAATCTCTAAAGCAAACCTATTGTGGTTCAATTGGTGCTGAATACATGCACATGACTAATACAGAGCAAAAACGTTGGATTCAACAACGTTTAGAGTCTGTGTCTGGTCAACCCTCTTTCAACAAAGAAGAAAAGCAAGCTTTCCTAGAAGAGCTAACCGCTGCTGAAGGTCTTGAGCGCTATCTTGGTGCGAAATTCCCAGGCGCGAAACGTTTCTCGTTGGAAGGTGGTGATGCACTTATCCCAATGACGAAAGAGATCATTCGTCATGCTGGTGGGCAAGGCATGCGTGAAGTCGTTGTTGGTATGGCTCACCGTGGTCGTCTAAACATGTTGGTTAACGTGCTTGGTAAAAAGCCGCAAGACCTGTTTGACGAGTTCGCGGGTAAGCACGACGAAACGTGGGGTACTGGTGATGTTAAATACCACCAAGGTTTCTCTGCGGATTTCGCGACACCAGGTGGCAACGTTCACTTAGCACTAGCATTTAACCCATCACACTTAGAAATCGTAAACCCAGTGGTTATCGGTTCAGTACGTGCACGTCAAGATCGCCTAGGTGATACTGATGGTAGCCGTGTACTGCCAATCACTATTCACGGTGACTCAGCAATCGCTGGTCAGGGTGTTGTGCAAGAGACGTTTAACATGTCTCAAGCTCGTGGTTTCTGTGTAGGTGGTACGGTTCGTATCGTTGTAAATAACCAAGTTGGTTTTACAACGTCTAACCCTCGCGACACACGCTCTACGATGTACTGTACCGATATCGCTAAGATGGTACAGGCTCCGATTTTCCACGTTAATGCTGATGATCCAGAAGCGGTTGCTTTTGTTGCTCGTTTAGCACTGGATTACCGTAATACTTTCAAACGTGATGTTGTTATCGACCTAGTTTGTTACCGTCGCCACGGTCACAACGAAGCCGATGAGCCGAACGCAACTCAGCCTTTGATGTACCAAAAAATCAAGAAGCACCCAACACCACGTAAGCTTTACGCTGACGTGCTAATGGAGCGCGGTGAGTTTGGTATTGATACGGCAACTCAACTGGTTAACGAATATCGTGACGCACTTGATCACGGTGAAGTTGTGGTTAAAGAGTGGCGTCCAATGGCACTTCACTCTGTAGACTGGTCTCCTTATCTAGGTCACGACTGGAATATTGATTGGGACAACAAAGTTGATATTGAGCGTCTAAAAGACCTTGGTACTAAGATTTGCCAATACCCAGAGAGCCACAAACTGCAAAGCCGAGTAAATAAACTGTACAACGATCGTACTGCCATGGTGAATGGTGAGAAACAAGTCGATTGGGGTATGGCTGAAACTCTGGCGTATGCAACACTTGTTGATGATGGCAAGCGTATTCGTATCTCTGGCCAAGATTCAGGCCGTGGTACCTTCTTCCACCGTCACTCAGTACTGCACAACCAATCAGACGCAAGCACGTATGTTCCTCTTGCGAACATTCATGATAAGCAGGGTCCATTCCAAGTATTTGACTCGGTATTGTCTGAAGAAGCAGTGTTAGCGTTCGAGTATGGTTACGCAACAGCAGAGCCAAGCGGTCTAACCCTTTGGGAAGCACAATTTGGTGATTTTGCAAACGGTGCGCAAGTGGTTATCGACCAATTTATTTCGTCAGGTGAGCAAAAGTGGGCACGTCTATGTGGCTTGACTATGCTGCTTCCTCACGGCTATGAAGGCCAAGGCCCAGAGCACTCCTCTGCGCGTCTTGAGCGCTACCTTCAATTGTGTGCTGAACAAAACATGCAGGTTGTTGTTCCTTCAACACCTGCTCAGGTTTACCACATGATTCGTCGTCAGGTAGTTCGACCAATGCGTCGTCCTCTGATTGTAATGTCACCTAAGTCACTGCTTCGTCACCCGCTGTGTACGTCTTCTCTAGAAGACCTAGCAGAAGGTACGTTCCAACCAGCTATCGCAGAGATTGACGATATCGCTCCTGAGAACGTAAAACGCGTCGTATTCTGTTCAGGTAAGGTTTACTTCGACCTACTTGACCAAAGACGTAAGAACGAGCAAGACGACGTTGCTATTGTTCGTATTGAGCAGCTATACCCATTCCCTTACGAGGATGTTCGCGCTGCAATTGCACAATACACAAATGTTGTTGATTACGTTTGGTGTCAAGAAGAGCCTCAGAACCAAGGTGCTTGGTACAGCAGCCAACATAACTTCCGAGCTGCTATCCCAGTAGGCGCTGATATTCAATACGCAGGTCGTCCTGCATCAGCATCACCAGCTGTAGGCTATATGTCGGTACACTTGAAACAACAAAAAGCGTTAGTAGATGACGCTCTGACCCTACCAAAGAACTAGAAGTAAAAGGAAAATACAGACATGACAATTGAAATTCTGGTTCCAGATTTACCTGAATCTGTGGCTGATGCAACAGTTGCGACTTGGCACAAAAAACCAGGCGAAGCGGTTGCACGTGATGAAGTCATTGTAGATATCGAAACAGACAAAGTAGTTCTAGAAGTACCTGCGCCTGAAGCGGGTGTTCTGGAAGCTATCATCGAAGATGAGGGTGCTACGGTACTTTCTAAGCAGCTTATCGCTAAGTTGAAGCCTGGTGCGGTTGCAGGTGAGCCAACAACAGATACCACTGAAGACACAGAAGCATCTCCTGATAAACGCCATAAAGCAGCGCTTACAGAAGAGAGCAACGACGCACTGAGCCCAGCTGTTCGTCGTCTTCTAGCTGAACACAACCTACAACCAGCTGACGTGAAAGGCACTGGTGTTGGTGGTCGTATTACTCGTGAAGACATCGACGCACACCTAGCGGCAGCGAAAGCGGCGCCGGCAGCAGCTGCACCAGCGGTTGAAGCGCCAGCGGCAGCTCGTAGCCAGAAGCGCGTGCCTATGACTCGCCTACGTAAGACAGTAGCTAACCGTCTTCTAGAAGCGAAGAACAGCACAGCAATGCTAACGACTTTCAACGAAGTAAACATGAAGCCAATCATGGATCTTCGTAAGCAGTACAAAGACCAATTCGAGAAGCGTCACGACACGCGTCTTGGCTTCATGTCTTTCTACGTGAAAGCGGTAACTGAAGCACTTAAGCGTTACCCAGAAGTAAACGCATCTATCGATGGTGATGATATCGTTTACCACAACTACTTCGACATCAGCATGGCGGTATCTACGCCACGTGGTCTAGTGACTCCAGTACTGAAAGACTGTGACACGCTAGGTTTCGCTGACATCGAAAAAGGCATCAAAGAGTTAGCGATCAAAGGCCGTGACGGCAAGCTAACTGTTGATGAGCTAATGGGTGGTAACTTCACTATCACAAACGGTGGTGTATTCGGCTCTCTAATGTCTACGCCAATCATCAACCCACCACAAGCGGCTATCTTGGGTATGCACAAAATCCAAGAACGTCCAATGGCAGTTGATGGCAAAGTAGAAATTCTACCAATGATGTACCTAGCGCTTTCTTACGACCACCGTCTAATCGATGGCCGTGAATCAGTTGGCTTTCTAGTGACCATCAAAGAGCTACTAGAAGATCCTGCACGTCTGCTATTAGACGTTTAGTATCGCTAAAACGTCTAGTTAGCCCTGTTAGCTAGAAGTAAAAAGTTTCAAAGGCTAGGCTGCTCAACGTCTGGCCTTCACTTGAACTGCCAAGCCATTACAAAATGGACAGCAGTTGATTTGAGAAGACCCTACAGACGTAACACAGGAAACTGTGTCGTTATGGAAATAATAATCCCTTAAGGGAAAATAAACGGAATATCAAAATGAATTTGCATGAATACCAAGCCAAACAGCTGTTTGCAGAATTCGGTTTGCCTGTACCAGAAGGTTTCGCATGTGATACTGCACAAGAAGCTTTCGAAGCTGCTGGCCGTATCTCAACTGAGAAAAAAGTCGTTAAGTGTCAAGTACACGCTGGTGGCCGCGGTAAAGCGGGTGGCGTAGAGCTACACGACACAAAAGAAGGCGTTAAAGAGTTTGCACAAAAGTGGCTAGGTAAAAACCTAGTGACTTACCAAACAGACGCTAATGGTCAGCCTGTAACTAAGATCCTAGTTGAAGAAGCGTCAAACATCGCTAACGAACTTTACCTAGGTGCTGTTGTTGACCGCGCAACTCGTAAAATTGTATTCATGGCGTCAACTGAAGGCGGTGTGGACATCGAGAAAATCGCTGAAGAAACTCCAGAGTTGATTCACCAATCTGCGATCGATCCTCTAGTAGGCCCTCAAGCTTACCAAGGCCGTGAACTGGCATTCAAACTTGGTCTAGTTGGCGATCAAATCAAACAGTTCGTTAAGATCTTCATGGGTCTTGGTGAAATGTTCGCTCAGTACGATCTAGCTCTACTGGAAATTAACCCACTTGTTATCACTGGTGAAGGCAACCTGCTTTGTCTAGACGGCAAGATCAACATCGACTCAAACGCGATGTACCGTCAACCTAAACTGCGTGAAATGCACGATCCATCTCAAGAAGATGAGCGCGAAGCACACGCAGCACAGTGGGAACTAAACTACGTAGCACTAGATGGTAACGTTGGCTGTATGGTTAACGGTGCAGGTCTTGCGATGGGTACGATGGATATCGTTAACTTACACGGCGGCAAACCAGCAAACTTCCTTGATGTAGGCGGCGGCGCAACTAAAGAGCGTGTAGCTGAAGCATTCAAGATCATCCTTTCTGATGACAATGTTAGCGCAGTACTAGTAAACATCTTCGGTGGCATCGTACGTTGTGACATGATCGCTGAAGGTATTATCGGTGCGGTTAAAGAAGTAGGCGTAACAGTACCAGTTGTTGTTCGTCTAGAAGGTACAAACGCAGACCTAGGTCGCGAAGTACTTGCTAATTCTGACGTTGATATCATTGCAGCTGAATCTCTAACAGATGCTGCTCAGAAAGTTGTTGCTGCTGCGGAGGCGAAATAATGTCTGTATTAATTAACAAAGACACTAAAGTAATCTGTCAGGGTTTCACTGGCGGTCAAGGTACATTCCACTCAGAGCAAGCTATCGCATACGGTACGCAAATGGTTGGTGGTGTATCTCCTGGTAAAGGTGGTCAAACTCACCTTGGTCTTCCAGTATTCAACACTGTACGCGAAGCAGTAGAAGTAACAGGCGCAACAGCAACGGTTATCTACGTACCAGCACCTTTCTGTAAAGACGCAATCCTAGAAGCGATTGATGCAGGTATCGAACTGATCGTAACGATCACTGAAGGTATCCCAACAACAGACATGATCGACGTTAAAGTGAAGCTAGAAGAAACTGGCGTTCGCATGATCGGTCCTAACTGTCCAGGTCTTATCACTCCAGACGAGTGTAAGATTGGTATCATGCCTGGTCACATCCACAAGAAAGGTAAAGTAGGTATCGTATCTCGTTCAGGTACTCTTACTTACGAAGCAGTTAAACAAACAACAGATGAAGGCTTCGGTCAGTCTACATGTGTTGGTATCGGTGGTGACCCAATCCCTGGTTCAAACTTCATTGATATCCTAAAACTGTTCCAAGAAGACCCTGAGACTGAAGCAATCGTAATGATTGGTGAGATCGGTGGTACTGCGGAAGAAGAAGCGGCAGCGTTCATTAAAGCGAACGTAACTAAGCCAGTTGTTTCTTACATTGCAGGTGTTACTGCTCCTCCAGGTAAACGTATGGGCCACGCTGGCGCAATCATCTCTGGCGGTAAAGGTACTGCTGAAGACAAATTCGCAGCACTAGAAGCAGCAGGCGTTAAGACAGTTAAGTCTCTTGCTGACATCGGTAAAGGTTTACGTGAGATTACTGGTTGGTAATCAGCGCGTTAAGCGATGAATAATAGAAAGGCTTGGTCGATGACCAAGCCTTTTTTGTATGCTTTCAATGATACGAGATACGAGATACGAGATACGAGATACGAGATACGAGATACGAGATACGAACCGTATGACTACGCTCGGGTTTTCACCATCTGAGATAACATAAACATTGCAGCAGCACTGATCACAACAGATGGGCCTGCTGGTGTGTCGTAGAACCAAGATAGGCTCAACCCACCACATACTGCGATAGAGCCAATAATCGAAGCGAGCAACGTCATTTGTTCAGGTGTACTTGAGAACTTTCTTGCTGTTGCAGCAGGGATAATCAGTAATGATGTCATGATTAACGCCCCAACAAACTTCATACCAACCGCAATCACGATGCCGACCAGTAGCATTAGAATCAGGCGCATTAAATCAATGTTGATGCCATCAACCGCCGCAAGATCTTCGTTCACTGTTGTTGATAGCAGTGGCCGCCAGAAGATAGCCAACACTAAACCAATAACACCAGCGCCTGCATAGATGAACACTAAATCAGTGGGAGAAACGGCAAGCAGGTCACCGAATAGGTAACTCATTAGATCAACACGAACGTTATCTAAGAAGCTAACAGCAACCAAGCCGAGCGAGAGTGCACTGTGGGCTAATATGCCGAGCAACGTATCGGTCGCGACCAGCTTTTGCTTTTGTAAGGTCACGAGTAATACAGCCAACATTAAGCAGCAAATCAGCAGCGCGAAGTACAAGTTAATATTGAACAGGAAACCAAGCGCTAAACCCATTAAAGAGGCGTGAGCCAATGTGTCGCCAAAGTACGCCATCTTACGCCACACTACGAACGACCCCAGTGGGCCAGCAATAAGCGCGATGCCTAAGCCTGCGAGGATAGAAGGTAAAAGAAACTCAAGCATTAGTGGTGATGTCCGTGTTTATGGTTAGAACAGTCGTGCACATCTCCAGATACAGGTTGGCCTGCTAAGTCATGGTGATGATGGTCATGTTGGTGATGATAGAACGCCAAACTTTCTTGAACCGCAGTACCAAATAGAGCGATATAAGAAGGATGATGCTTAATATCAGCGGGTGCACCAGAGCAGCAGATGTGGTGGTGTAAACAGATCACGTCGTCTGTTTTTGCCATCACTAAATGTAAGTCGTGTGAAACCATAAAGACTGCACAGCCAAAGCGGTGACGAATAGAATCAATCAGTTCGTAGAGATCGATTTGACCTTGTACATCTACGCCTTGTGCAGGTTCATCAAGAACCAATAGGTCTGGCCTTCTCAAGAGAGAACGAGCAATTAGTACGCGTTGGTTTTCACCACCTGATAGCTGATGCATGTTGCTTTTCATCAGATGCTCAGCGCCAACGAGTTTTAGAGCTTCCAAGATCTCTTGTTTACTGAATCTACCGGTGAGCTTAAGGAAACGCTCTACATTGAGAGGCAGAGAATCATTCAGCTTTAGCTTTTGAGGAACATAACCAATTTTTAGTTTTTTTGATTTGGTAATCTTTCCAGAGTATTTGTGTTGGAGCCCAAGTAGTACTTTTACTAGGGTTGATTTTCCCGCACCGTTTGGCCCAATTAGGGTAGTGATTCTGCCACGCTCTAAATTTAGAGAGATATTGTCTAGGACTTTTCGACCGTCAAACTCGACGCTCACAGAATCTAGTTGGATTAAGTTATCCATGAATAGAACTCATTTGCAATTCGCTAATGTTATAATGTAACATTTACCTCAAGCCTAAGCTACTTTTCTATTATCGAGGAATTATGTCACGTTCATCTTATATACTTGCTACTTTGCTTTTAGCGCCAAGTGTTGCAAGTGCTAATACCATTCTAACAAGCTTCAAACCAATTCAAATGATTGTGACAGAATTAACGCAAGGCGTTAGTGAACCGGATGTGTTGATGAACAGCAATGCTTCGCCGCACGATTATGCGCTTAAACCGTCTGATGTCAAAAAAGTTCACAGTGCAGACATGGTTGTTTGGTTTGGCCCTGACTTAGAAGCGTTTCTGACTAAGGTGATTGAATCGAATGATAACGTTATCGAAATCGGTAAAATCCCTGGTATCAACTTACGAGAGTTTGGTCATGAAGAGCATGATCACGGTGCACATGAAGGGCACCATCATGGCAGCCATGACCCACACTTTTGGTTAGGCATCGATCAAGTGGAAGTAGCTGCTAAGTACATTTCAGATAAGCTAATTGAAACTGACCCAGACAATGCAATGGCATATCAAGAAAATCTCGATTCATTCCTGATTGCATTGAAAGAGAAGCAGCAGTCTATTCGTGAGCAACTTGCTCCGGTGAAAGACAAAGGCTACTACGTTTTCCACGATGCATATGGTTACTATGAAGAAGAATTTGGCCTAAATAACTTGGGTCATTTCACCGTGAGCCCAGAGCGTAAACCGGGTGCAAAAAGCTTGATTGCGATTAAGAAAACGATAGTACGTGAAAACGTTCAATGTGTATTTTCTGAGCCTCAATTTACACCGGCTGTAATTGAATCAGTGACTCGTGGAAGTAATGCGAAACAAGGTCAATTGGACCCAATAGGTTCTACAGTTGAAGTAAAGAGTGGAAGTTATTTCGATTTTCTTCAGCAACTTACCGATAGTTACACAAGCTGCCTAAACGCAAAGTAATCAATAGTGAGTAACCTTTACTCCACTTTGCTCTCGATATGATTATGAATAATGCCGCTTTTTGCGGCATTTTCGTGACCGCTAAGATAAAACCTTTCAACAAACAATAAACCTTCTTTCTCCTTCGTAGATTTCCGCTAAAATGGAAAGATAATAATAATCACAAAAAAACTCAGTTTCTGGTCGAGCAGGTTAAGACATTGCGGTAGCCGAAACTTCATACGTTGTTGCTGTTCAGGATTAGAAGTTGTATCGAATTGTCTTCCGAATGTTCATGCTAATGAGCATTTCATTTAGCGCTCTTGCGTTAAATACATCACCGTCTGTCTTTTATCCTTTGCCTGTTCAAGCGCAAGGGAATTTTCTCGCGGCTAAAAATCTTTATCTAGGCGCTGGTGGTGGGCTTTGGATCCATGATGTGCATGGAAAAGTCCTGTTTTACGATGGTCGAGCTTTGCTACCACGAAAAGGCAGTCTGCTACAGTTCTCATCGGAACGCGTTGCTTTCCTGAACGATGAGTTTTGGACGTTTTTTGATAATGAGGTATATCGACATACTCCTGGGCTTGGTAACGAGCTCGCATTTAGCCTTAGCCCTGGTTCAGATATAACCAATATTGGTGCGTCTGACAATTACATCTGGGTGACCGACGGCAATAACTTCTACACCTATAACACTCAGTCGTTAGAATTTAATACCTATTCACTTCTCAAATTGTACCGATACAACAACAGCAGCGACATTACGATTAATGATGCTGAGTGGGTATTATCAAAATGGGTACTGGCAACCAGTTCCGGCACTTACCTATCAGAAAATCAAGAATTTACCCATGTTGCTGCCTCTGATAAACACTACATCGAGACCGTATACTTTTCGAATGCGCGACGTGAATTACTGATTGGTACATTAAATGGTGTTGTGATTGTTGATTTGGCTAATTCTGAGAAAGAGACCAAGATCAGTGGCTCGCATGTGCTCTCTGTTGCTGAAACCACGAATCAATATTGGATTGGTACTGAGCACGGCTTGATTAGCTACAACTTTATTACTGGCGAAATCACTCGTTTTGAACAAGCTGCTAACCAAGACTTTTCGTTACCGGGAGAGAAGATTTACTCATTAATTAACGATCATGCTGGTGGGATGTGGGTCGCGACCAACAACGGTATTCGGTATTTTTCTTTGTTTAGTAAGACATTCTCAAGAACGCCACTCACCGGAATGGGCATGCACTCCAGCAGTATGGTGATCAATAAAGTTGAGCCAATCGGTGAGCATCTATCTTGGGTGGCATCTTCGATGGGCCTCTACCTCGTTGATTCTGAAACTGAAGAGAGGCCTAGGCGCGTATATCAAAAACCAGTACAGGACTTTCAGATTTTTGGTACGTCAATTTGGTTGGCGACCGAAGAAGGGATTATAAGCTTCAATACCGAGACGTTGGAGTTTGAAGCGCTGAATTTGCCAAGAGCCATTGAAGGCGTCCACATCGAGAATTTTGCTCTTCAAGGTGATAACACCCTTTGGATGACCTCTGGTCAAAGCCTCTATTCATTATCGATCGACCATATGGAGCTTACGGGCTACGGAATGGATTGGTTGGTGGATAAGTTCCTGCCAGCAAAAATTACAGATCTAAATATTGGTTTACAAGGTCGCGTCTACATCGGCACCGACCATGGCTTCTATTCCTTTGTTGATAAACGGATCAGTTTTAGTCGTTCAAGCGAACGATTTGGCAAAGTGGTTGATATAGAAAAAGCCAATGATGGCTCTCAGTGGTTTGCGGGTAGTTATGGCGTTTATCGGATCCCTTACGATGGTTCGATGATAGAAGAGATCGCCTTGGTTGAAGAGAATATCAGTCCGAGTTGTCTGATTAGCGATGAGAATGGTGTGTGGTTGGGGTCTTCAAAAGGACTTAGCTATTATGGACTGGATGGTCAGCTGCACAAGCACATAGGTTCACCATTTGGTTTGATCACCAATGAGTTGGCGGCCGGTGCATGTGAACTCTTTTATAGTGAAGAGAATCAATCCTCACGGTTAGTTTTAGGTTCCAAGTATGGTGTGGTGAGTGCATTGTCTAATGAGTTGTTGGTATCTACCACGCCTCATAGCCGAGCATTGCTGAGTAAGATAAGTGTTAACCAAAAGACCGTATCATTGGGTGGGAAGGCCGCGGATTTAGCCGAGATCCCTTATGGTTCATCGATTGGCTTTAAGCTAGGCATTTTGCCTGCTACATTTGCCCCTGCGATGGAGTATCGACTCAATGATGATGAACCTTGGAGTGAGTTTGAAGGTGGCTTATTAACACTCGACCACTTGCTTCCGGGGGATTATACGCTCGATGTGAAGCCGGTAAAGGATTCACACTATCGTTTTGTCTCCACCAATCAAAGCTTCTCTATAGCGGAACCTTGGTATCTCAGTAATTGGGCTGCTGCGAGCTCTCTTATCTTACTGATTTGTGTGGTCACCATTTTGGTTTTTTGGCGTTCGCGTTACGTCACTTTTGCCAACAGACATCTTAAAGCACAAGTAGCTTTGAAAACTGATCAGTTGAGGCACCAAAGTCGGATACTACTGACGACTAATCAGCAACTTAAGAAGCAGTTATCGGTTAAGAATGCGCTTGTGTCTCATACCGCCGACGAACTCTCTTCAGAGGTTAACCAAGTTGCAGCCATGCTCCCTAATTGGAGTGATGAACAAGGTAAATCGCCGATTCTTGCGTTAAAGAATGGTTTGGCTCAATTGAGCAATAGCCGTCAAGGTGGTGGCGCCGTTGGTTACGATATGATCTTAATCTTGGAGTCGGTGCTTAAGGCGTGGCAGGAAGACTTAGCCAAGGCTGGCATTGAGCTAGAAATAAAGGTAGATACTAAGCACAGACATGTCTCTTTACTGTATTTTAATCTCGATATTATCTTCAATAGCCTGATCGCGAGCATCATCAAGCGTAACTTTAAGTCGCAGAGTATGGTGGTCATGGTGGAGGAGCTGAAAGAACACCTAGTCGTTACCATTTTAGATCATGGCATGCCTTTCCCTAAGTTAACTTCCAGTATTAGTGACAACAGTGGTAAGTCGACCGACTTAAACATAGAAAAGTTGCCGTTGCTGATGAATCAGAGCGGTGGTGAAATCAATGCCTTTGTGTCGGATTCTCAAAATAAGGTTCAGCTTACTTGGCCAATCGACTATCAGGTATTAGATAATCTCGAAACCAATACAATAGAGCAGATTGAGACTATTAAGCTCGCTAATACCTCACCTGAGCAGTTAAAGCTTAGTGCAGAGCAAGAGTGGAAGAACCGAGTGTCTCAGCTTGTTAGTGAGCACTACGCTGATGCTGAGTTTGGTACCGCTACTGCTGCTAAGTATCTATTTATGTCTGAGAGAAGCTTACAAAGGCGCTTTAAGATGGCTTATAACAAGACCTTTAAAGAACATTTGAATGAGGTTCGCTTGGAGCATGCGTGTGAGCGGTTGCTCGCGGGAGAGAAGATATCAGACGTTGCTTTTGACTCTGGCTTTAATGACCCGTCTTATTTCAGCCAAAGGTTCAAACATCACTTTGGTATGTCTCCATCTAAGTTTGCAGAAAACAGTGAAGACTAGAGCGAACAATATTAACCAGCCAGCCTTACGTTAACGACAGATAGTTTTATTGAAGCCTCGACATTCGTGTTGGGGCTTTTTTTATGCTTCTACGAGATACGAGATACGAGATACGAGATACGAGATACGAGATACGAGATAATTGGGGTATTTACGATTGAGTTGTTTGAGTATGGTTTTGTTGAGGGAGATAAGAAAAAAAAATATCGTGGTATAGCCGGGGGGACTATACCACGGGTGCCAATGACACCTTCGCTTGCTGCCGGAGTGATATGGCAAGCCACATCACCTCTGGAATTAAATTAAAGAGAAGGAGTTTCTCTTCGATGGAGTAACTATACTATTAGTGACTTATTTTACTTATAAAATTAACGACAGAAGGCTATGAGAAAAGCGACATTTTTATAAGTTGTTGATATATAATGGTTTGTTTGGTTTTTGATTGTGGTGTACTAGTGAGGTAGTTCTCACTAGTTGTTGAAAGTAACGGTTTTGACGTAAACGTTTTTAACGAAATTTACGAGTATGTATTTTCGAAAACATTGATTTCACACAATAGAATTGTGGTCATGTATGTGTATCATGGTGTTAATAACAATCTTTCTCATTATCAGTCACGAAGTTGGGTATATATGAAACTCTCACAACTAGAGCAAGGAAAAGCGGCTTCTATAGTTGCGCTAACTGGTCTAACACCAGACGTTAGAAAAAAACTCATGGTCATGGGTATGTTGCCAAAAACAGAGGTAACACTAATCCGCCGCGCACCGATGGGTGACCCGCTTCAAGTTGAGGTGAGAGGTGTCTCTATCGCCATTCGTGAAAGCATCGCAGAACAAATCGAGGTTATCTAAATGGATTATCAAGTTCTTACCGTTGGTAACCCGAATAGTGGCAAAACAACGTTATTCAATGCACTAACAGGTGCGAAGCAGCATGTTGGTAACTGGGTAGGCGTAACCGTTGAAAAGAAAACGGGTGTCTATTCACATGCGGGTGACCAATTTCAGCTAACTGACTTGCCTGGTATCTACGCACTAGATAGTGGTAATGATGCAAATAGTATTGATGAATCTATCGCGTCGCGAGCTGTTCTGACTCACCCTGCTGACGTGATCATTAATGTTGTTGATGCAAGTTGTTTAGAACGAAGCTTATACATGACATTGCAATTGCGAGAGTTGGGTCGCCCAATGATCGTGGTATTGAATAAAATGGATGTATTAAAGCGTGAGCGTCAGGTGATTAACCTGAAAGCGCTGGAGAAAGAGCTAGGTTGTCCGGTTCTTAGTTTGTCTGCGAACGATAAAGGCCAAGTGGCTCGCTTCAAAGAGCGCCTGCATAAGCTTCTTGTCCAAGGTGTTAGCCTTGATCCTATCTCTATTAACTATGACGAAGCATTAGAAGCACTTATTCCTTCTGTTGAATCACACTTTGATGATGCTGATGTTTCTCACCGAGCGCTTGCGATTCGTGCTCTCGAAAATGATTACTTGGTGCTAAACGGTTTAGCTCCGCAAACACGTACTCAAATTGACAATGTGCGTCTTAGTACCGAGTTTGATATCGACCTTGCAGTAGCAGACGCGAAGTACACCTTCTTACATGACCTGTGTAAGCGTGTTCGCCGCAGTGAAGGCAAACTAAGTCGTAACTTCACAGAGAAAGCTGACCAATTCATTCTGAACAAATGGGTCGGTATCCCTTTCTTCTTTGTCATTATGTACCTAATGTTCATGTTCTCTATCAATATTGGTAGTGCGTTCATCGACTTCTTTGATATTGGTGTTGGTGCAATATTGGTTGATGGTGGGCACCATTTATTAGACGGACACCTACCAGTTTGGCTGGTTACTATTCTTGCAGATGGTATCGGTGGTGGTATTCAAACTGTTGCAACCTTTATTCCTGTTATCGCGGCGCTTTACTTGTTCTTAGCGGTACTTGAAAGTTCAGGCTACATGGCGCGTGCTGCGTTTGTACTTGATAAAGTGATGCAAAAGATTGGTCTTCCGGGCAAAGCATTTGTACCGTTAGTTCTTGGTTTTGGCTGTAACGTACCGTCAATCATGGCAACTCGTACGCTTGACCAAGAGCGTGAGCGTAAGCTAGCTGCATCGATGGCACCATTTATGTCATGTGGTGCTCGTCTACCGGTATACGCACTGTTTGCAGCGGCGTTCTTCCCTGGTGCGGGCCAAAACGTAGTATTTGCTTTGTACATCATGGGTATTCTAGCGTCTGTATTTACTGGCTTGTTCCTTAAAAACACGATCTACCCAGGTAGCAGCGATAGTTTAGTGATGGAGATGCCAGACTACGAGCTGCCAACTGTACAAAACGTGATGCTTAAAACGTGGCAGAAACTAAAGCGCTTCGTGCTTGGTGCCGGTAAAACAATTGTGGTTGTGGTAGCAATCTTAAGCTTCTTGAACTCTCTAGGTATGGATGGCAGTTTCGGTAACGAAGACAGCGAAAATTCAGTACTCTCTAAGGCAGCTCAAGTTGTGACTCCTGTATTCCAACCAATTGGTATTACAGAAGAAAACTGGCCAGCAACGGTAGGTATCATTACTGGCATCTTCGCGAAAGAAGCGGTAGTAGGTACCTTGAACAGCCTTTACACAACGCCTTCTGATGAAGAAGCGGCCGAGTTTGACTTAGCGGCGAGCTTACAAGAAGCGGTGATGACGATCCCTGAAAACCTATCAGGCTTGAGCTACTCGGATCCTCTAGGCATTGAGGTTGGTGACCTAAGCGATTCAGGCGCTGTTGCTGAAGAGCAAGAGGTTGACTCGTCTATCTTTGGTAACCTGAAAGACAAATTTGTTTCTGGTCACGCTGCGTTTGCTTATTTAATCCTTATCTTGCTTTACACACCTTGTGTGGCAGCAATGGGTGCTTATGTTCGTGAATTTGGTCAAATGTTTGCACGCTTTATTGCGGTTTGGACAATGGCGCTTGGCTACTTTGGTGCAACTTTCTACTACCAAGCGGCAAACTTTGCAGCGCACCCTGTGACAAGTGCAGTGTGGATGGTCGCGATTGCTGGTGGCTTTGTGATCACCTACCGTGTATTCAAGAAGGTTGGCAGCAAGCAAAAAGCATTAGAGGTGCAAGTGGTATGATTTTAACTGAACTTCATCAGTACATAGATAGCCAAGGTTTCGCAGCTCGTAAAGAGATTGCAGCGAAATTTGGTATGAGTGAAGATGGCGTGGATGCGATGTTGAGCGTGTGGGTCAAGAAGGGCAAAGTATCTCGTTTGGTCGACACTAACAAACATGGTCATACGACGCGTGTTCGCTACACCATCTGCAAACAAGATGGTCTGTCGCTGAATGTGATGATGTAGTTCGGTCAATATCTAATAAAAAACCGCAGCCTATGAGCTGCGGTTTTTTTGTTTGTGTTTAACAACTTAAGACTCTTTGGTTTCACCTAATCCAAGAACTTTAAGGCCGATACTCAGTAACAATATGGATACTGGAAGAACCAATATGTCCCACCCAATGCTGTCGAAGTTGACGAGCACAAGCTCCAAAAATTTCACGAAGAGAATGATGATAATCACTTCAGCCAAAATGTTTTTCAGGTGGCCAATGTTGGGTGTTTTTATCCAGCTAAGTACTTTGCTTTTATTGACTTGTTGGTCACTTTTCGCGGCATGGCTTTTATCCGAGATGAATAAAGTGAACACACCGTGAGAAAAGATGAAGAGTACAAAAGCAATCAAAAACGTATCCAGAGACTTAATCAAGTAAGAGATCGCGATATCTGTTGTGTCTAAATGCGCGAGCGATTCTGGCGGTACCTGATTGAGCATGAAGATCGCAAAAGCAGAGTAAGTCTTGGTTGCTCCCATAAAGAATAAGAGTAGGGAAGCAAGCATAGAACAGATGATGGCGATCCAGCTGATATGACGAAATAGGTTGAAGGTTTGTTTCATGATGCTCTCTCTATATTGTGTGCAAGAGAGTATACGTGGGAGTCTGCGTTGTGATAATGGGGTATTTTTGTGAATTATTATTACACATTGGTAATAATGGTGATGCCTAGCTAAGAGGCATCACCTGTGCCACAAGGTTAAGCTTTCTTAAAGATAGAGCTTAGTGACAGCACATTTTGAATACGAGTTAGGATGGCTGCTTGCTCTTCTTCACTGCGTTGTTCGCCTGCGGTGTTGCCCCACACTGGGCCAGGCCATGCCACATCATCTTTGAAACGTGCGATATGGTGGATGTGCAGTTGTGGCACCATGTTACCTAGTGCGCCTAGGTTGAGCTTATCCGGTTGGAACGTAGCTTCTAGTGCTTGGCTCACTGCTTGAGATTCATGTAAGAACTGCTGTTGCTCTTTCATTGGTAAGTGATGCAGCTCTTTGAGGTTGGAACGTTTTGGTACCAGAATAACCCAAGGCACAGCGTTGTCTTTGTGCAGTAGCGCAAGGCTAAGTGGGAATTCGCCAATAACGGTGGTGTCTTTTGCCAATTGAGGATGAAGTTCGAAGCTCATGATCTTTCCAATTAATTGTTTTAGTGAGTATAAGGTTGGAATAGGAATGTGGCTAGCGCTTACGATCTCAATCAGCAGATTCCCTATCACGCTCTCTCATCAATGAAGGGGATGGCGTGGGAACGCGCCATTGATCCTGTCTCGGACTTACGGCATTCATTGCCGTCATCTCCTAGAGCGACGAAGGAGCGTAGTAGGAGATCTCATGCAACGGAAGTTAGCGGATAGCTAAGTAAATATAACCTCCCAATAAAACAAAAGGTTGACGCTTTCACGTCAACCTTTCTAATTATCTCGAATCTCGAATCTCGAATCTCGAATCTCGAATCGCTTACATGCGTTCTAGAGTCTCGATGCCTAGAAGCGACAGACCTTGTTTGATTGTCTTCGCTGTTAGTGCAGCAAGCTTCAGACGGCTCTGTTTAACAGCTTCGTCTTCTGCTACTAGGATAGGGCATGCTTCGTAGAAGCTAGAGAACTGACCTGCTAGTTCGAATAGGTAGCTACACATAATGTGTGGTTGACCTTCACGAGCAACAGATTGAACTGCTTCTTCAAACTGCAGAAGTTTCGCGATAAGTGCTTTTTCTTTCTCTTCAGTGATTTTGATTTCACCTTCAAGAGAGTCCATAGAAACGCCAGCTTTCGCAAATACAGAAGCAACACGAGTGTATGCGTATTGCATGTAAGGTGCTGTGTTACCTTCGAACGCAAGCATGTTGTCCCAATCGAACACGTAGTCAGTAGTACGGTGCTTAGAAAGGTCTGCGTACTTAACCGCTGCCATTGCAACTGTGTTAGCGATCGCTTTCTTCTCGTCTTTTGCTAGTTCTGGGTTCTTAGATTCGATCAGCTGTGCAGCTCGAACTTCTGCTTCATCAAGAAGATCAGCTAGACGAACCGTACCGCCTGCACGAGTCTTGAATGGCTTACCGTCTTTACCTAGCATCATGCCGAACGCGTGGTGCTCAAGAGAAACAGATTCAGGGATGTAACCTGCTTTACGAACGATAGTCCAAGCTTGCATTAGGTGTTGGTGCTGACGAGAGTCGATGAAGTAAAGAACGCGGTCTGCGCCTAGCTCTTCAAAACGGTATTTTGCACAGGCAATATCAGTTGTTGTGTAAAGGAAACCGCCGTCGCGCTTCTGGATGATAACGCCCATTGGGTCACCATCTTTGTTTTTGTATTCGTCTAGGAATACAACTTGCGCGCCGTCATCTTCTTTAGCAAGACCTTGCTCTTTAAGATCAGCAACGATACCTGGAAGCATGTGGTTGTACATGCTTTCGCCCATTACGTCATCACGTGTTAGTGAAACGTTTAGACGATCGTAGTTGCGTTGGTTTTGAATCATTGTTACGTCAACAAGCTTCTTCCACATCTCTGCGCAGAACTCGTCGCCGCTTTGTAGTTTCACTACGTAGCCACGTGCTTTAACTGCGAACTCTTCGTCTTCGTCGTAAAGCTTTTTAGATTCACGGTAGAAGCCTTCAAGATCAGCAAGCTCCATTGAAACTTCACCTGATTCAGCCTGAACACGCTCAAGGTTTGCGATAAGCATACCGAATTGAGTACCCCAGTCGCCGATGTGGTTAGCACGGATAACTTTGTGGCCTAGGAATTCCAGTGTACGAACAACGGCATCACCGATGATCGTTGAACGTAGGTGACCAACGTGCATTTCTTTTGCAACGTTTGGCGCTGAGTAGTCAGCAACAATGGTTTGTGCTTCAGCTGCCGCAACACCAAGGCGAGAGTCAGCAAGTGCTGCGTCTGCTTGTTTTGCTAGGAAAGCTTCATCTAGGAAGATGTTAAGGAAACCTGGACCTGCGATCTCAACTTTAGAAGCGATACCGTCTAGGTTTAGAACGTCCAATACTTTCTGAGCAAATTCTCGCGGGTTAGTGCCTAGTCGCTTAGCAACGCCCATTACGCCGTTTGCTTGGTAGTCACCAAATTGTGGTTTTGCAGATTGGCGAACAGCAGCAGGAGAGCCTGCAGGTGCGCCAGCGGCTTCTAGAGCCTGAGATACTTTGTCATTAATAAGTGCTTGGATATTCACACGCGTTTCCTTCAATTCAAGGATGATAAGAGTGGCCGTTATTTCGAGGTCATCAAACTTGGTTAATTATGCGTCTAGTTAACGATTTAATGCCGAAATGAACAACAGACACTGTTTAAGTTCACAAAAATGGCAGTAATCATACCAATTTTGTGCGGTTTCTTATAGGTCGAATTGATAGAAAATTAACATTTCCTGAGGGGTTTTTGACAATCAATTTTCGTCATGCAGCGTTTGTGTATTTAGGAATGTGAGCCAACGTGCTTATCGGCTGTCTTTTTGTATACGCGGCGCTTGTTGAACAAAGCAAAACTGATACCATGCAGCCAATATTTGGAGAACACAGACAATGACGATGAGCCTCAAGCAAGCCGAATTAGAACCACAACAGATGATCGCCCGCCTTGATACGTTTATGGCGAAGATTGAGAACCTAGGTAAAGTACTGGGTTTGGATCTGAGTTTTGCTCAAGCGGATCATATCGCGCTAAGAATCAATGAAACGGAATTAGCGAAAGCTGCACATCAAGCATGGTCTGAATACGGCTCTACGATTTCACAAGCGATGATCAATGGTCGTCCAATTGTTGTAATTGCTTTTGATGAGCCTTTGCAAAGCCGTGGCTGGAGCATTGAGTGTTTAGAGTTACCATACCCCGCAGAAGGCAAGATTTACCCGAGCCAAGATTGGGAACACGTTGAGTTCGTAATTCCGTCTCATGCTCAAACGGCTGACGAGTACTTAGCGGATCTGAAAGACACTTACCCGCAGTTCGCTGCTAACTTTGAAACGCTGGCTGAGCAAGGTGTTAAGATCAAGCTGTCTAGCCCGAAAGGTGAGGGTGAGCGTTTGAACAACCCAACCGTTGCATTTAAGCATCAAGGGATCTGTATCAAGCTGCACCCACATTCGTTGAAGAAGATTGTAGAATCAGAGCAAGCTTAGTTTTAGTCGATAGTTTAAAGGGGCGAGATTCCTGATCTCGCTTAGACTCGTCGGAATGACGGATGTGTGCAGTGGTTGTGTTGGTCTGCTAACTATCGCGAGCGCTTGCTAAATATAAAAGTTTCTAGATAGAGAGCCGATGGTTGAACACCGTCATTCCCGATAGCGACGAAGGAGCGTAGTCGGTAATCTCATAAAACGATTGATGATTAACCGTTTGTTTTTAGCTTGCAGGAAATAGATTCCTGATCTCGCCTAGGCTCGTCGGAATGACGGATTTTGTCGGTTAGTTGCTGTGTTGGTCTGCTAACTATCGAGAGCGCTTTTAAAATATAAAAGTATCTAAATAGAGAGCCGATGATTGAACACCGTCATTCCCGATAGCGACGAAGGAGCGTGGTCGGGAATCTCATAAAGCTGGTCTGATTATCAGATACAAAAAACGCGTAATGGGGCAATCCTATTACGCGTTTTTTATTGGGTTCTAATCGTTGTTGAACCTACAGAATGACAGTCTTGTTACCGTAAACAAACACGTGATCGTTGATCACCTTGTTTAGCGCTTTACTTAGAACATTCTTCTCTACGTCACGACCCGCTTGCGCCATGTCTTTCGCACTGAAGTTGTGATCCACAGGGATAACATCTTGCTTGATGATTGGACCTTCATCCAAATCATTAGTCACAAAGTGCGCTGTAGCACCAATGATCTTTACGCCGCGCTCATACGCTTGTTGGTATGGCTTTGCGCCAATAAATGCTGGTAAGAAGCTGTGGTGGATATTAATGATCTTGTGGTTGTACTTTTCAACAAATCCTGGAGTCAGCACTCGCATGTACTTAGCCAAAACAAGGTAATCAGCCTCGTATTGATCAATCACTTCTAGCATCTTCTTCTCATGCTCTTCACGGTTTAGCCCTTCGTGAGATACATGGTGGTAAGGGATGTCAAAACGCTCGGTCAGGCTTTGTAGAATGTCGTAGTTACCGACAACCGCAGCAATTTCAACGTCTAAGCTGCCATCGAAGTTCTTCATTAGAATGTCGCCAAGGCAGTGTGCTTCCTTGGTCACGAGTATCACAACACGCTTGCGAGATGAATCAACAAGCTTACGTTTCGTGTTTTCTGGCAGGGCTTGGTCTAAATCGGCAAGCAAGGTTTCATCATTGAAATACCCTTCAAGCTCGGTGCGCATAAAGAAGTGACCACTTGTGTTATCTACGAACTCATTGTTGTGAATAATGTTGAGTTGGTGCTTATAACAAATGTTGGTGATCTTAGAGATGAGGCCCGGGGCATCAGTACAATGTGTTAGTAAAGTTTTTCTTTCCATTTGCATCTTACTTCCATGAAATATTTTTATTCTTCAAATTAAATGCAGGCCGTCGAACGGTGAACTGAGCCGCAATATCACCGTTATAATTAATCTATTATCAAGTTGGTTTCAACAAATTCTGCTGCTGATTTATCGCTTTGATAAATTGTTTGATATAGAAATATCAGTTTTTAGATAGAAAAACAGGCAGAAGCTTCATTTTTAAAAGTTTTGACCGTAGTACGCATTTGAACTTCAACCGAGGCATTTATGCCTTGGCCAAAAATAGAGGTGATACTTATGGATAAAGAGTTATTAGCCAAAAAACTGTACTGTAAGCGAGTGAATTCATTGGCAAGAGGTACCGAGTTAGATGGTCATGTTCTAGATGAAATGTGGGAAAGTAAGACCTCACCAACCGATGCAGCGAAAGCCATACAGCCCGATGATAACCATTTTGAAGGTGCCCCTTGGCTGTCACGTTATCTAAGTCGAAAATAAAAACGATTCTCTAATTCTTACTTCTTCAGTTCTTACCTTCAAGGTAACTTAAGTCACGTCAAACTAAACCAAACACCTCCGGTGCGAAGTCATTCTTGATTCGCGCCGGCTCACTAAACCTGCCATAATTCGCCTTCTATTTTTCTAAACTTCGTACTCTATGATATCTAAAACGTTTTCTGCTGATGGTGCTCTGGGTAAAGCGATCCCCGGGTTTCAACCACGACAAGCTCAGCTAGACATGGCTGAAGCGGTTTCACAAGCGATTGAGAAACAGAGCCAATTAGTTGTTGAAGCGGGAACGGGTACCGGTAAGACCTTTGCTTACTTAGTGCCAGCGCTGCTGAGTGGTAAGAAAACCATCATTAGTACGGGGTCTAAAAACCTTCAAGAACAGCTGTTTCACCGAGATTTACCCTTGATGGTCGATGCGCTTGGCTTTTATGGTCAAGTTGCGTTACTCAAAGGGCGTTCAAACTATTTGTGTTTGGATAGGCTCAGCCGTCAAATGATCGAGAGTCATGGTGCTCATACCGACCCAACACTGCTGGCTCAGTTAGTCAAAGTGCGTAGTTGGTCGTCATCCACTCAAACGGGTGATTTGGGGGATTGTGATGATATTGCCGAAGACAGCCCGGTTATCCCGACGATTACCTCGACCAATGACAACTGCTTAGGTAAAGAGTGCCCAAGCTACACCGATTGCTTCGTGCTGAAAGCGCGTAAAAAAGCGATGGACTCTGATGTGGTTGTGGTAAACCACCACTTGTTCTTAGCGGATTTGGCGATTAAAGAGACCGGATTTGGTGAGCTGATTCCTGAAGCTGATGTGTTTATTTTCGATGAAGCGCATCAACTTCCTGACATCGCCAGCCAGTACTTCGGACAATCGGTTTCCAGTCGACAGATCCAAGAGTTAGCCAAAGACATTGAAATCGCTTACCGAACTGAAGCCAAAGACATGCGTCAGCTACAGAAAGTAGGGGATAGGCTCGTTCAATCGTCAGCCGACCTGCGTATTGTGCTTGGTGATACCGGCTTTCGCGGTAACTGGCGTGAAGCCTTGAAATCCGAGTCGATTGCACGAGAGTTGGTTCGTTTGCAAGATGCGCTGCAACTTGCGGTTGATGTATTGAAGTTAGCACTTGGGCGAAGCCAGCTGTTAGACACGGCTTTTGAACGTGCAAACATGATTAAGTCACGTATTGAGCGTGTGTGCGATGTGTCGATCACTGGCTATTCGTATTGGTATGACACTACACCGCGCCACTTTGCTTTGCACATCACACCGCTTTCCGTCGCCGATAAATTCCACGAACAGATTGAGCTGAAACCGGGCGCGTGGGTATTTACCTCCGCAACCTTGGCGGTATCGGACGATTTCGACCATTTTACCTCACGCTTGGGACTAAAACCGTCGGCACAGTTTTCACTGCCGAGCCCGTTTGATTACCCAAATCAGGCGCGCTTGTGTGTACCTCGTTATCTTCCTGAACCGAATAGCCCCGGTCTCGCCGATAAGCTAGTAAGAATGCTGACCCCGGTGATTGAGCAAAACCAAGGTCGCTGTTTCTTCTTGTGTACTTCACACAGCATGATGAAAGAGTTGGGGGAGCGATTTCGTGAAACACTCTCGGTTCCAGTTCTGCTCCAAGGTGAGACAAGTAAGCAAAAAACCTTAGCCGAATTCATGGAATTAGGAAACGCATTGCTGGTGGCTACGGGCGCTTTCTGGGAGGGGATAGATGTTAGGGGCGACGCATTAAGCTGTGTTATCATCGATAAATTGCCCTTTACGGCCCCTGATGACCCTTTACTTAAGGCTCGAATCGAGGACTGTAAATTAAAAGGGGGTGATCCTTTTGCACAGGTACAGTTGCCAGACGCTGTGATTACCTTGAAACAAGGTGTCGGCCGATTGATACGTGACAAGCGCGATAATGGCGCTTTGATTATTTGCGATAACCGATTGGTGACTCGCGATTACGGTGGCATATTTTTGGCGAGTTTACCGCCTATCCCACGTACCCGTGACTTAGGGGTCATTAAAGAATTCTTAGCTAAAGACCATTCAACCGCTGCTGATTAATTGGCATTGTTGAGTTTAGCCATTATTTTTAGATTAGATAACAGATATTTGAGACACAAATGAGCGCGAAAATTCTTGCAGTAGATACCGCAACTGAAAACTGTTCAGTTGCATTAGTAATGGGTGACCAGGTGTTCGCACGTAGCGAAGAGGCTCCTCGAGACCATACGAAAAAAATTCTACCTATGGTGGATGAAGTACTGAAAGAAGCGAATGTCGCTTTAACCGATATCGATGCTATCGCGTTTGGCCAAGGCCCAGGCAGTTTCACGGGTGTGCGTATTGGTATTGGTATTGCTCAAGGCTTAGCTTTTGGTGCTGATTTACCGATGATCGGTGTCTCTACACTGGCAGCGATGGCGCAAGGCAGTTACCGTAAATTTGGTGAAACTCATGTTGCGACAGCGATTGATGCGCGTATGAGCGAAGTGTACTGGGCTCGTTACAGCCGCGAACAAGATGGTCGTTGGACTGCGATTGATGCCGAATGTGTAACGCCACCAAGTGAATTGGCTGCGCAGTTAGAAGCAGATTCTGAAACATGGGCGAAAGTCGGTACCGGCTGGGAAGCTTATGCCGAGCATATGGATACACTTGCGATCAACACCAAAGCGTGTGAAGTGCTATTCCCAGAAGCTCAAGATATGGCGTTCCTTGCTCAATTCGCTTATGCAGAAGGTAAAGCGGTTGCAGCAGAAGAGTCTGAGCCAGTTTATCTTCGTGACAAAGTGACTTGGAAGAAACTGCCAGGTCGCGAATAATTTTCACAAGGTTCTGATGCAAATTAGGTCTAAATGCGTATTATTTAGATTTGAGAGGGCAGATATTTAGTCATGGTATCAATTAACAACTTACCCCCTTCTTCGATAGGCAATACGTCTAAGCCGAATCGAATTAAAAAGAAGGAGCAGGCAAAAAAATCTGATGCTAGCACTGCGGTTGGGCAACCGACTAAGGTGGCTAATGCTGTTTCTCATTCTATTCGTCAAGTTAAAGAGTCTGAACTGCACAAGGCTCAAATCCAGTATGATCTTCCAGAGGGCCGAGGACGTAAGGCTATGGAAGAGTATATGGATGTAATGAATCAGGCGAAGAAAGAAGAACTTGCAAAGCTTATCGGTGTCGATATCTACATCTAGAGCTTCTTATTAATGCCTGTTTAAGGACCAGAACCATGTCAAATTATCTCTCTAAATTACGCTTAATAGCCTTTTCTCTTGGTGTCTTGGTACTTGCCGGGTGTTCATCACTTCCTAGTGAGCTTGAAGCAAAATCAGAGCCTGTAATTAGTGATTACCAACAGTGGGTCGACCAACTACCGGATGCGCAAAGTGTTCGATTGGGTGGCGTTATCTCTAAAGTGACCAACTTGAAAGATAAGACTCGAATCGAAGTCGCTAATATGCCGATTTCGAGTAGCGGTAAGCCAGATCTAGACGCAGAGCCAAGCGGACGTTTTGTTGGTTATATTGAAGGGTACGTAGAGCCTCTAAGTTTTGCAGAAGGCCGTCTGATTACACTAGTTGGTCAGTCAAGCGGGAGTGAAGATGGAAAAATAGGGGAATACCCTTACACCTTCCCTGTGATGCAAGTGGACAACCAACGTCTGTGGAACATTACTGAGCGCGTTGTTGTTAACGATTTTGCACCAACCTACTACTCGTGCAGGAGTTTACATTGCCGCAGCTTTCAAACGATGCCAAGACAAGGCCGAGTGATACAGGACGTAGAGTAATTAACTTTATTCCACGTTGATTGCGCAAACAGATGGAACTACATGTTTGATGATTGAAAAGTCATACTCCCTCGCGAGCGGGACGCTTGCAACACAACAGATTGGCAACCCACAAACGACCGCAAAGACGGTCGTTTTTATTCATGGGTGGTTGGATAATTCGTCCAGCTTTAATCAGGTTATGCAGCAAGTCGCCAAGTTTGCGCCCAATGCTCACCTTGTTGCTATCGATCTCTTCGGACACGGCTTCTCGTCGCACAAATCGGGAAGTTACTACCCATTTCATGATTATATTGATGACTTGCATCAGTTGGTGACTAAATTATCGCCAAACAGACTGGTGCTGGTAGGACATTCACTTGGTGCATTGATAGCAAGTTGCTATAGTGCCGCCTTTCCTGAAAAGGTGTCAGGATTAATTCAAATTGAAGGTCACGGACCTCTTTCTGAAGCTCCCCACGAAACAGTCTCTCGCTTGAGGGATGGGGTACTCAGTCGTCTTCGACAGCGAAGAAAGCCTTCACGTCCTCTGGCAAGCCTTGAGGATGCTATTAAGCTGAGAGCTCACGCCAACCAAATTAATGCTGAATTAATCGCTCCTATTGTTGAGCGAGGTATTGTCGAGTTCGAGAACTCTTGGCAATGGCGATGCGACCATAATCTAAAATGTGACTCGTTATATCGAATGTCACAGGCGCACGCTGAAGCGATTATGGCGGCTATTGAATGCCCTCAATTGATAATCCTTGGGAATGATGGATTCCGACATTTGCAGCATAATCGCTACAAATCAGTGCATAGTCCTCTGCATATAGAGACTGTTCCTGGTGGACATCATTGTCATTTAGAGAGCCCAGAGCTAGTTTCCGAGCTAATTCTTGGTGTAGTTAACAAAATTTAAACAAGTGTTTGAGCCTTTTAGTGCTCATGCACTAAAGCTGTGCTGTAATACCGCAATGATAAAAAGCGGCGAAGCAGTCGTCAGCTGATAAACGAGGAGTAACATCGTGGATAAACCTTGGCTTTCACGTTATCCAAGTGACGTACCAGAAACGATCAACCCAGATCAGTACCCATCTCTTGTAGAAATGTTTGAACAGTCGGTACAGAAGTACGCGGACCAACCTGCATTCGAGAACATGGGCTCGATTATGACATTCCGTAAGCTTGAAGAGCGCAGCCGTGCTTTTGCCGCTTACCTACAGAATGACTTGAAACTGAAGAAGGGCGATCGCGTCGCGCTAATGATGCCAAACCTACTGCAATACCCAATTGCACTATTTGGTGTATTGCGTGCAGGTATGATTGCAGTGAACGTCAACCCACTGTACACACCTCGTGAGCTTGAACATCAACTGAACGATTCTGGTGCAAAGGCGATTGTTATCGTATCTAACTTTGCGAGCACTTTAGAGAAAGTCGTTGATAACACACCGGTTAAACACGTTGTTCTAACTAGCCTAGGGCAAATGCTGCCACGTGCGAAAGGGACAATTGTTGACTTCGTAGTGAAATACGTTAAAGGCATGGTGCCTAAGTATGATCTGCCGGGTGCTATCTCATTCAGAAAAGCGCTGCACAAAGGTCGTCGTCTTCAATATGTGAAGCCGTTCATGGCGGGTGATGACATCGCGTTCCTGCAGTACACAGGTGGTACTACGGGTGTAGCGAAGGGCGCAATCCTAACGCACCGCAATATGATTGCGAACGTACTTCAAGCGAAAGGGGCTTACGGTCCTGTTCTGCAAGAAGGCCGCGAGTTGGTTGTAACGGCATTACCGCTTTACCACGTATTTGCACTGACGGTGAACTGCTTACTGTTTGTAGAGATGGGGGGGCGTAACCTTCTAATTACTAACCCTCGTGACATTCCTGGCTTTATTAAAGAGCTGCAAAAGGTTCCGTTTACCGCAATTACCGGCGTAAACACCTTGTTTAATGCACTAGTTAATAACGAAGATTTCCACGAGTTGGATTTCAGTAACCTACGCCTATCTGTTGGCGGCGGCATGGCGGTTCAACGCGCTGTTGCTGAGCAATGGAAGAAAGCGACAGGCATTCACCTATTGGAAGGCTATGGCTTAACTGAGTGTTCACCACTAGTAACAGGTAACCCATACGACCTGAAAGACTACACAGGTGCTATTGGCCTACCTGTACCATCGACAGAAGTTCGTATTGTTGATGATGAAGGCAAGGTTATTGCTAATGACCAAGTAGGCGAGCTACAAGTTCGTGGTCCTCAGGTAATGCAAGGCTACTGGCAGCGCCCTGAAGCGACCAAAGAAGTGATCGATCAAGACGGTTGGTTATCGACAGGTGACATCGTTAAGTTTGATGACGAAGGCTTGTTGTACATCGTTGACCGTAAGAAAGACATGATTCTTGTATCAGGCTTCAACGTCTACCCGAACGAGATTGAAGACGTCGTGGCTCTGCACGGTAAAGTGTTAGAAGTAGCAGCTATCGGCCAGCCTCATGAAGTGTCTGGTGAGTTAGTTAAGATCTACGTGGTTAAGCGTGACCCTAGCCTGACCAAAGAAGACATTATCGCGCACTGTCGTGAGCACTTAACGGGTTACAAGATCCCTAAATTAGTCGAGTTCAGAGATGATCTTCCAAAGACTAACGTAGGTAAGATCTTACGCCGCGTACTGCGTGAAGAAAATGATGCAGAACTTGCGAAACGCGCTAGCGAATAATTAGCCCGTTTACGAGAAAGCACTGCACCATAACCATAGAGGCGCTTAATCTAAGCGAGCGCTGAAAAATGGTGTTAGAATGCCGACAGTTAATGTCGGCATTTTTGTATCCGGCGATCAAATAGAAACCTGTGAGAGTTTTTGTGGATTATCAAATCATTACCCAATTGAAAGACCTTGAGCGAGTTTGCCAACAAGCACGTGAAGCCGATGTCGTTATGCTTGATACGGAGTTTGTTCGTACAAGAACCTATTACCCTCAATTAGGCTTGATTCAGTTATTTGACGGCGAAACGCTGTCTCTGATTGACCCTATTGCTCTTGATGAAATGACACCGTTCGTTGGGCTATTGAAAGACGCTTCAGTACTGAAAGTGTTACACGCATGCGGTGAAGATTTAGAAGTATTCCAGAACGCATTTGATTGTACACCAACCCCAATGGTCGATACTCAAATCATGGCTGCGTTCTTAGGGCATGGCTTATCAACAGGCTTTGCTGCTTTGGTTTCAGAGTTTGTTGGTGTGGATTTAGATAAGAGTGAATCTCGTACCGATTGGCTGGCGCGTCCGCTTTCTCAAAAGCAACTCGACTACGCGGCAGCAGACGTTCATTACCTAATGCCTATGTACAATAAGCTTCTTGAGAAAGTGATGGAAGCGGGCTGGTGGGAAGCGGCGCAACAAGAGTCTGACTTACAAGTAGCTAAGCGTATCCGCAAAGTAAACCCAGACACGGCTTACCTTGATATCAAAGGCGCATGGCAACTGAAGCCACAGCAACTTGCTATCTTAAGACCACTTGCAACGTGGCGTTTGAAAGAAGCGATTAAGCGCGATCTCGCATTGAACTTTATCTTTAAAGAACAAGATCTTTGGGCTGTCGCGCGTTTTGCGATTAAGAATCCGAAGCGTATGGAAGAAGAAGGTTTTGATTTCCGCTCTGTACGTCGTCATGGCGCGAAGATCAGCTCAATCGTTAAGTTAGCGGAACACACGCCAGAAGAAGAGTACCCAGCACCAGTTGAACGCTTGATGGACTACCCGGGCTATAAGCAAGTCTTTAAAGTGTTGAAAGATGAAGTGAAAACCGCTTCGCAACACAGTGGCCTAGCGACTGAATTTTTGGCATCGAAGAAGCAACTAAACCAAATGTTGAGTTGGGTTTGGAAGCACGATCGTAATCCAGAAAAACTGCCGGATGTGATGCAAGGTTGGCGTTTAGATCTGGTTGGCGAGAGGCTGAATAAAGCAATCAAATAGCCAAACTGTTTAAGAACAAAACGCAGACACAAAAAAGAGAGCCTAGGCTCTCTTTTTTAATCAATCTGCTGACGAGATAGTGATGATTACTTATCGTCTTCAGGCAGTTTAACGTTCAGCTCTAATACTGAGATATCGTCATCTTTGTGTTCGAACGTAAGGTCAACCATTGATGGATCCACTTCTACGTACTTAGCAATACACTTCAAGATGTCTTCTTTTAGTTGCGGCAGGTAAGACGGCGCTGGGTCGTCATGGCTGCGTCGTTCTGCAACAATGATTTGCAAACGCTCTTTGGCTAGGTTTGCAGTGGTCTTCTTCTGTGGTCTGAAAAACTCTAGTAATGACATTGCGTATTAGCCCCCGAACAGTCGTTTGAAGATGCCTTTCTTCTGTTCCGTTAAGAAGCGGAAGTCAACTTGGCTACCTAGTAGTCGCTCTACAGTATCATTGTAAGCCATACCTGCGTCGGTTGCTTCGTCAAAGATCACTGGAACACCTTTGTTCGATGCGTTCAGTACCGCTTGGCTCTCAGGGATTACGCCCAGTAGAGAAATGTGTAGGATCTCTTCAACATCTTCAACACTCAGCATCTCGCCTTGATTTACGCGAGCTGGGTTGTAGCGAGTCAGTAGAAGGTGAGTTTTCACAGGCTCCAAGCCGTCCTCTGAACGACGAGATTTAGAGTCAAGAATACCTAGAATACGGTCTGAGTCGCGTACAGAAGAGACTTCAGGGTTGGTCGTTACAATTGCTTCATCAGCAAAGTACAACGCCATTAGAGCGCCTTGCTCGATACCCGCTGGAGAATCACAGATGATGAAATCAAAGCCCATCTCATCCAGTTCATCAAATACGCGACGAACACCGTCTTTGGTTAGTGCATCTTTATCACGAGTTTGAGAAGCAGGGAGAATGAATAGGTTTTCTGTGCGCTTATCTTTGATCATCGCTTGGTTAAGCGTTGCTTCACCATTGATAACGTTAACGAAGTCGTAAACAACACGACGCTCACAACCCATGATTAAATCCAGGTTACGCAGACCGATATCAAAGTCGATAACTGCGGTTTTCTTTCCTTTTAGAGCCAGACCAGAGGCAATAGCTGCACTAGAGGTCGTTTTGCCTACCCCGCCTTTACCTGACGTTACAACGATAATGCGTGCCATTATTTTTTCCTTTTATTTCTCTTATATTGCGAGGACGTCAACGTGTAATACATCGTTTGCCATACTGAACATGGTTTTCTTCTGCCAGTACTCGCTTTCAATTTGATCGCTGAGCCAGTAATTTCCTGCAATAGAAACCAACTCGGCTTGTAAATCATTACAAATTATTTTTGCTTCAGTTTGACCACTTGCGCCCGCAATCGCGCGGCCGCGTAACGTGCCATGAATATGGATGCTGCCATCGGCAATCACTTCTGCACCTGCACTTACGTGGCTTAGGATTAATAGGTCGCCATCTTTTGCGTATACCTGCTGACCAGAACGAATTGGGGTTCGAACCACTTTAATTGGTGCCATCTTAGCAGGCGCTTGCGATGGAGACTTACTTGCTGTCATTACTGCAAAGCCAGCTTCCCTCGCGAGGTTTTGCATACGTTTGTCAGAACAGCCAGCGACGCCAACCGGAATCATACCCGCTTGAGAGATACCATCTTTGAGTTTTACGAAGTCGATATCGCCAGCCACTTTACTGATGTTGATAACCACAGGTGCGGCAGCAAAAAAAGTGGGCGCTTGGTCTACCTTCTCTTGAAGAAAAGAGACTGCATTTTCGACTTGATCATCGGATAAGTGCAAAACAGATAGCGTAAAGCTGCTACCTTTTAGATCTGGATTACTAGACATCGAAAAACTACAGGACCTCAATAGCGAATTGGTACAATTTCTTTATGAATAAAATAAAGGGCATTGCCTGAAACTAGGTTTATCATGTTATATTCCCAAACCAAGCACAGCAAGTAATCTTGTTGTCAAATGAACGTTTTGTTCCCAATATTTCCCTAACATAAACTATTGATCTCGCATGTGAGAGTTTTGTAGTCATAATCAATTAAAAAGGTTTGTCATGCTGTGTTCTATATATAAAAGCTCAAAGAAAGAAGGAACATACCTTTATATCCCGAAGAAGGATGATTTTTCACAAGTTCCTGACGCATTGATGCAAATGTTTGGTAAACCTAGTTTTGTAATGGTAATTAAAATGGATGGCCGCAAACTGGCTCAAGTGAACATCGATAAGGTGAGAGAATCACTGAACACCGATGGTTTCTTTTTGCAAGTTCCGCCTCCACCAGTAAACGAACTTGAGCTGTACAAAGAGCGCAAAGCTCAGCAAAACAATCAAGACGAAGAGTGATAACTATCTCAATTCAGGGAGGAGTGATCGTTGAGTAAATTTTCGAAAAGCATATTGGCGGTGTCGGCATTACTTTTAGGTAATAGCCTGACCATTGGCTCAGTACAGGCTCAAGAACTGAGCTTTGAGCAATATGTAGAAAAACTAAAGCAACAAGGCCGTGAAGAAGGCATTTCTGAAGCGATCATTGATGAAGCCTTTGATGGTGTAACGTTTAAGCCAAGAGCGGTCAAAGCGGATAAAAACCAACCTGAAAAGAAACTGACTCTGGATGAGTATATTCCACGAGCAGTGCCAGATTGGAAAGTGAAGCAAGCAAGATCACTGTATAAGAAGCATTACAAAGCGTTAAAGCGCATTGGTGATGAATATGGCGTTCAGCCGCGATTCATTGTCGCTTTATGGGGCGTTGAGAGTAACTTCGGTAAATTCACCGGTAATTACAGCGTTATCGATGCTTTAACAACTATGGCTTACGAAGGGCGCAGAGAAGCGTTTTTCCGCAGTGAAGCGATGGCGGCGTTAACTATTCTTGACCAAGGCCATATCACACCAAAAGAGATGAAAGGCTCTTGGGCTGGTGCTATGGGTCAACCTCAGTTTATGCCTAGCTCATTCTTAGCGTATGCCGCTGATGGCAATGGCGATGGTAAGAAAGATATCTGGGGTACGGAAGAAGATGTATTTGCCTCGGCGGCGAATTATCTGAGCCAATCCGGTTGGGACGACAAGTACACTTGGGGCCGTCAGGTTCACGTACCATCAACGGTGTCTATTGATTTGCGAGGTCGTTCTGAAGACAAAGCGAAATACCTAAAAGAGTGGTCTGAACTTGGTATTAAGCGTTATGACGATCGCCCATTACCTAGCCTTGATGAAGACATTAAAGCTTGGTTAATCATGCCAGATGACGAAGCGGGTCGTTCTTACCTCGTTTACAACAACTACAATGTGTTAATGAAGTGGAATCGTTCTTACTACTTTGCTTTGGCTGTTAGCCATCTAGCAGACAGAATCAAGTTTGATTAGTAGACCTAATTGTATTAATCGGTATGGCTTGCTTTGATAGCATTTGGCCTACCATAGGCAGAACGAACTAAAGGACTCTTCGGAGTCCTTTTTGATTTTATATTTTAGAGTTTTAAGAAGGTGGTCTTGTGCTAACAGATAGAGCTGCACAGATGGTGATATTCCATGCGTTGATCAAGCATGAAGGCTTTACCAGTGCTGCAAAAAGCTTGAACGTTTCGGTGTCTCATATCAGTAAGCAAGTTGCTTTGCTTGAAGACTCTATTGGTATCAAGTTGGTCCAACGAACCACACGTAGCCTCACGCTAACTGAAGCGGGGGAAGTGTTCTATCAGCACTGTGAGCAACTGTTTAATACGGTAAAAGCGGCTCAAATGGATATGGACAGCCAGCGTGATGATATCTCTGGAATACTGCGTGTTGGGCTGTCGCAGTCATTTGGCACCTTACATATCATTCCCGCGATTGATGAGCTCAGACAGTTGTATCCTCAGTTGAGAATCGAAGTCCACCTGTTCGATTACAAAGTAGATATGATTGAAGAGCGTCTAGATCTTTGGATCACCAATAATGAAGACTTGCCAGAAGGGTACATTGCGCAGCGATTAGCTGATAGCCAGTTTGTGGTAGCCGCATCGCCCGATTACCTGATTAAAGCCGGGACACCACACGTACCGTCTGATTTGATCGACCACAACTGTCTTATCTATCGCAGCCGAGAGCGAGACTACACATCGTGGGCGTTTGATAACGGACAAGAGAATCTTAGTGTTAAAGTGGCCGGGGATTACTCGGTGGATTTAGCTGAGGCAGTTCGAGACGCAGCGGTATCCGGGTGGGGCGTGGCTTACTTGGCCACTTACTTAGTGAAGGAAGAGTTCAGAACGGGCAAATTAATCCAAGTCTTGCCGGAATGGAGAGCGAGTCAGCTGATGCCGTTCTATGCTGTGTATCCGAGTCGAAAGAACATGCCGAAGAAGCTTTCTGCGGTGATTGAGTTCATAAAAGATCATATCGGATCGCCAACCTACTGGGATGAAAACCTAAAAACTTGCGTTGAACTGCATCGTTAACTGTTTCCAAATCTATAAATATAATTTCCATATGGAAAAAGTATGCTTTTTAATCAAAGTTAATTATTAAAATTCAATAACTTAATTAAAATCATTGCTCAAGAGTGATTACCCCAACATCACATTAACAACCGCCGCTTGCCGCAAACGATTTCCTCTATAGAATGCGTCGCCTTTCCTAACTACAACTTTTAGGTTGACGCACATGGCTTCGCTACTTGGAATTATTACTATTTTAGTTGCCGCTTGGTTACTATCTACGGACAGAAAAAATATTCCACTAAGAACAGTCTCTCTGGCTTTCTTATTACAAATCTCATTCGCGCTATTGGTTCTGTATGTACCAATGGGTAAAGAAGCGTTGAATGCAGCCACAGGTGCGGTATCTAGCTTGATCAACTATGGTCAAGAAGGGATTAACTTCCTATTTGGTGGCCTTACGAACAACGGTTTCGTTTTCGCGATTAATGTTCTGGGCATCATTATCTTTTTCTCTGCGCTTATCTCTGGTTTGTACCACATCGGTTTTATGCCAAAAGTGATCAACCTTATCGGTGGTGCGCTACAGAAGTTCTTGGGCACAGGCCGTGCTGAATCCCTGTCTGCGACAGCAAATATCTTCGTTGGCATGATTGAAGCACCATTGGTGGTTAAGCCTTACTTGAAACACATGACGGATTCACAACTGTTCGCAGTGATGGTGTGTGGTTTGGCATCTGTTGCTGGTGGTACGCTTGTTGGTTATGCGTCACTAGGTGTAGACCTAAACTATTTGATCGCAGCGGCATTCATGTCTGCACCGGCAGGTTTGTTGATGGCTAAAATCTTAGTACCAGGTAGTGCTGACGATGTTCAAGAAAACATTGAGTCTGATGTTGAAATTCCACGAGCAACAAACGTAGTTGAGGCAATGGCAGATGGGGCTATGTCTGGACTTCGTATTGCCGTTGCGGTGGGTGCGACACTTCTTGCCTTTATCAGTGTGATTGCAATGCTGAATGGCTTGCTAGGTATTGTTGGGGGCTGGTTTGGCGTAAACCTAAGCTTCGAACTTATCCTAGGTTATGTGTTCGCACCCGTTGCATGGCTGATCGGTGTGCCGTGGTCTGAAGCTGTTGTGGCAGGTTCACTGATCGGTAACAAGATTGTTGTGAACGAGTTTGTCGCTTTCATCCAGTTAATGGACGCGAAAGAGGTACTTAGCGAGCATTCACAAGCGATCGTTACCTTCGCACTGTGTGGCTTTGCTAACATCTCAACGATGGCGATTCTGATTGGTGGTCTGGGTAGCTTGGTACCAGAGCGTCGCTCTTTCATCTCACAATACGGCTTTAAAGCGATTTGTGCAGGTGTGTTTGCTAACCTAATGAGTGCAGCGATTGCTGGCGTGGTACTTTCACTGTAAGTACCTAGTTTAATCATTAAGCACCGAGTGGATGAGTCAGTTACTTTATTTCCCCTATAGTAAAGTGACTGATTAATCACAATAATATTCGGTTAGCACGAAAAAGAGAGCCTATAGTTTAATGACGTAGGCTTTCTTGTTTCAGTAAACAGATTTGGACCACAGGGTGTGGCACCAATTATTTAGAGGCATAAATGGATTTGTCGATTACTTCTTCTTTGGCGCTAATTGGACTTTTGTCTTTAGCCTGTCAACTGCTTGGCTGGCGTTTGCGTCTTCCCGCTATTCTCCCTCTTCTCATTGTCGGCCTGCTATTGGGCCCCGGTTTAAATGTCCTTAACCCAGATGCCATTTTTGGCGAAGTGCTATTTCCGCTGATTTCATTAGGTGTTGCCATCATTCTGTTTGAAGGCGCATTGACGCTTAATTTCAAGGAGATCAGAGGCCATGGTCGCATGGTGACTCATCTAGTGAGTGTCGGCATGCTGATTACATGGGCGTGTATCGTGGTCGGTGCTTATTACTTTGTTAACTTTAGTTGGCCATTAGCAGCGCTATTTGGAGCCTTGGTAGTGGTGACGGGCCCGACAGTGATTGTGCCTATGCTGCGTAGTATTCAGCCCAAAGCTTCTCTTGGCAGCATTTTGCGCTGGGAAGGTATTGTGATTGACCCAATAGGCGCTCTGTTTGCGGTTCTGGTTTACGAATACATTGTCTCTTCAGCCGACCCTACCGGTCACGTGTTGTTTGCGCTTGGGCTGACTTTGGCTATTGGTTTAAGCTTAGGGATCATCGGTGGCCATTTGATTGCCAAGATGCTGCAAGGGCATTGGGTGCCACACTATTTGCGTAATGTGGCAGTGCTGACGTTAATGTTGGCGGCGTTCTCGTTTTCTAATGACTTGAGTGAAGAGTCGGGCTTGTTAACCGTGACCATCATGGGGATCTGGCTTGCCAATGTGAAAGGCTTGGATATCGAAGACATCATCGAATTCAAGGAAACTCTGACTGTGCTGCTCATTTCTGCGCTGTTTATTTTGTTAGCCAGTCGGCTCGATTCGGGCGCGTTCCTGTCGATAGGTTGGGGCGGTATAGGGTTGTTAGCGGTGGTTATGCTGGTGGCTCGCCCGTTAAGTGTGTGGATCAGCGGGATCGGCACGGATCTTAGTTCTGCAGATAAATGGTTTTTGAGCTGGATGGCGCCGCGCGGGATCGTGGCTGCAGCGGTTTCTTCTCTGTTTGCGATCAAACTTCAAGAGAAGCAATTGATTGATGGGGCAGATCTGCTGGTGCCCATGGTGTTCTTGGTCATTATCGGCACGGTTGTTATTCAGAGTTTAACCGCAAGTTGGTGGGCGAGAAGGCTAGGTGTCACTCAAGAGAAAGCGCAAGGGGTTATCTTCTTTGGTGCCACCCACTTCGCAAGACAGTTTGCCAAGGTGCTCGCGACTCATAACATCAATAGTGTGCTTGCGGATACCAACTGGGAGAGTATTCGCTTGGCGCGTATGGATAGCTTGAATGTCTACTTTGGTAACCCAGCTTCCAGTCACGCGGAAAACAATTTGGAACTGGATGGGATAGGGCGAGCGATGATTGTCTCACCTTATCGCCAAACTAACCCGTTAGTCAGCATGCATTATCAAGACGAGTTTGGTGCCAATAAGGTTTTTGAGCTTGAGTCACCAGAAAGCAAGCACGAGAGACACCAAGTGAGTCGAGATGGCAACCGAAGTCTATTTGAGGAAGGCGTGACCTACTCCAAGCTTAATTCGTTAATGGCTCAAGGCTGTCAAATTAAGAGTACAGGGCTGACAGAGGCATTTGATCTGAATGAGTTTAATGCTTTGTATCCTAAAGCGATTTTACTTGGAGTTATCAATGGCGGTGATTTCCGTTTAATTACTCAAGGGGCTGACTTAGAAAAATTCATATCAACGGAGTGTGAGATCATCAGTTTGTTGCCGCCGTCAGATCTGGCAGAAAAAGGCGAGGCTCCGGATAAGTAGCAAATGCTCTTTATCAAAAGCGATTAGCTTTGTATCCGAAGTGTATCGCTTAATATTAAAAAAGCCGCAGCGTATATCACGCTGCGGCTTTCTCATTTAATTTATATTGCGTTACAGATTACTTCGAGTGAAACTGCTCGCAAGCGATCATAGTATTCTCGATTAAGCTCGCCACTGTCATTGGGCCAACACCACCCGGTACAGGTGTGATGAAGCTTGCGCTCTCTTTCGCGACATCGTATTCAACGTCACCGACTAGTTTGCCAGATTCTAAACGGTTGATACCAACATCGACCACAACTGCACCTTTCTTAATCCATGCACCAGGAATGAAGTTAGGCTTACCTACAGCAACCACAACAACGTCTGCTTGACGTACGTGGCCTTCAAGGTCTTTGGTGAAACGGTGACATGTCGTCGTCGTACAACCCGCTAAAAGTAGTTCTAGAGTCATTGGGCGGCCTACGATGTTTGAAGCGCCAACAACAACCGCGTGCTTGCCACGTAAATCGATGTTGTAACGGTCAAGCAGCGTGATGATACCTTTTGGCGTACAAGAGCGAAGCTTAGGCATACGTTGAGCCAAACGGCCGACATTGTATGGGTGGAAGCCATCAACGTCTTTCTCTGGTGTGATGCGCTCAAGAACGTGAGTGCTATCGATACCAGCAGGTAGAGGCAGTTGAACCAGAATACCGTCGATCTCTGGGTCTTGGTTTAGTTGGTCTACTAGGTTTAACAGTTCATCTTCTGTTGCAGTGGCTGGCAAATCGTAAGATTTAGATACGAAGCCAACTTCTTCACACGCTTTACGCTTACTACCAACGTAAACCTGAGAAGCAGGGTCTTCACCCACTAAAACAACCGCTAGGCCCGGAGCGCGTAATCCAGCTTCAGTACGAGCTTTTACACGTGCAGCAACTTCGGAGCGAACCGTTTGAGAAATTAGCTTTCCATCAATATTTTGAGCAGTCATGAATTTCCTTAGTATTGATATTCAAGTTAGTGGCTGATGTTTTTGGCGCATTATTCCAGAAAATCTTTTTGATTACCATCAAGCAAACGATTGCTTTGCTCTATTTTCCAACACTTATATGTTTGTTGCCCTTTTTTTACTCACTTAGATCAGAATGTTACATAAAGCCGTTGCTTTCATGATTCGAATTCGTATAATTCCTTCCTGTAGCGCGCCCTTAGCTCAGCTGGATAGAGCACGTCCCTTCTAAGGATGTGGTCGAAGGTTCGAATCCTTCAGGGCGTGCCATTATTTAAAGAAACCCGATAGCTCTCTGAGTTGTCGGGTTTTTTGCATTTCACCCATCATAAAACACTTCTTTTAAAGCTCCAGTTATTTCCTTCTCTTATTCATTTCGTTCGGCTCATGTAATAGAAAGTTAAAATTGTTCCTTTTTTGGGGTTTACATCATTTGGTAATAAAGCCACTATGAATTCACGAAGAATAGACAAGTAAAGCTGTTCACCAGCGGGTTTAGGAATCAAACCTTCTGCTGATGGCTGATTTAGAGGAAGTAATGGCAGGAAACAGTATCGGACAACATTTCCGCGTGACCACGTTCGGAGAAAGTCACGGTATCGCACTAGGATGTATCGTAGATGGGTGCCCACCAGGATTAGAAATTACCGAAGCAGACCTTCAAAAAGATTTGGACCGTCGTCGCCCTGGTACTTCTCGCTATACAACGGCTCGCCGTGAAGCAGATGAAGTAAAGATTTTATCAGGTGTATTTGAAGGCCAAACTACGGGTACTTCTATTGGTCTATTGATTGAAAATACAGACCAACGCTCTAAAGACTATTCCGAAATTAAAGACAAATTCCGCCCAGGCCACGCTGATTACACGTACCATCAAAAGTACGGTGTGCGTGATTACCGTGGTGGTGGTCGTTCTTCAGCTCGTGAAACTGCAATGCGTGTTGCGGCTGGTGCGATTGCAAAGAAATACCTAAAACAAGAATTTGGTGTTGAAATCCAAGCTTACCTTTCTCAAATGGGCGATATCTCAATTGATAAAGTGGATTGGAACGAGGTTGAAAACAACGCTTTCTTCTGCCCTGATGCAGATAAAGTACCTGAGTTTGACCAACTGATTCGTGACCTACTAAAAGAAGGCAACTCGATCGGTGCGAAGATTCAAGTGGTCGCGACTAAAGTGCCTGTAGGCCTTGGTGAGCCGATCTTTGATCGCTTAGATGCTGATATCGCGCACGCACTAATGAGCATTAACGCTGTGAAAGGCGTTGAGATTGGTGATGGCTTTGATGTGGTTAATCAACGCGGTAGCGAACACCGTGATCCATTAACGCCAGAAGGCTTCGCTAGCAACCATGCTGGCGGTATCTTAGGTGGTATCTCTACTGGCCAAGATATTGTGGCAAGCATTGCGCTTAAGCCAACATCAAGCATTACGGTACCGGGTGACACTATCACTAAAGATGGTGAAGCGACGCAGCTCATCACTAAAGGTCGTCACGATCCATGTGTTGGTATTCGTGCGGTGCCAATTGCAGAAGCGATGCTAGCGATTGTTCTACTTGATCATCTATTACGCCATCGTGGTCAGAACCATGGCGTAACGACGAATACTCCTCAAATCTAACGATTGAGTGAATGAAAAAAGGGTTGCTTCCTGTTGGAGCAACCCTTTTTGTTTTCTAGTGGTATTCGTTGTTAATGCACAGAGCTTTCAGGATCAAGCTGGAATGAAGGCAAGCGCCATTTGAATCTCACAGCTGCCATACGCAGCAAGTAACCCACCACAAGTGTCACAATCGTTGCAGTGACATCGTTAATGCCAAACTCGAGTAAGCCTAGGTATAAGCCTGAAGCAATCAATGCGATAGAGGCGTAAAGCTCTTCATGCAGCACCAGCGGTGTTTGACGACAGATAAGATCACGCAGCAAACCACCAAATACACCAGTAACCAGTGCTGATACCATACAGATCATTGGGTGAAGGCCCATGTTCATCGCCACTTTAGTGCCTATGATACTGAATACAATCAGACCTAGCGCATCTAAGCGAATGAACAAACCTTTAAGTTTAATAACCCACTTAGCTAGGCCTGTTGTGACAACGCCTGCCACACAAGTAATCGCAAGAAATTCAGGGTTCTCAACCCAACCTAACGGGTAGTGACCAAGCAAGATGTCTCGCACTGTACCACCGCCAATCGCCGTTGCGCTGGCAACCAACATTACACCAAACCAATCCATTTTTTGTTTACCAGCACTGAGAGCACCGGTCATGGCTTCTGCCGTGATGCCAATGATATACAAAACACTTAGTAGCATTGCTGTAGCTCTATTATTTAGGTCTATAAATTGGAGTCTTATAGGCCTTGGAGATATAAAAATGAAGCGCGAGTGTAGTAGTAAAACAGGTGATTGACGAATGAATATTTGTACCGTGAATGAGCATTTCAGATTAGCTAAACTAATCATTCACCTAAAAGTGGTGTAATCTGGATGCTGCAATCGATTGTCCACCTCTAGGACAACGATATTGCGAATGTCATTACCCCTAATAGGGCTTTACCGTGCGCGCAAAAAAACGCAAAATGCGCCTGTTCTTTTTACTTTAATTTGATTCTATGACGCACCAATATCCAGATATCATCAATATTTTCAACCAAACCTTTTTCGATAGCTTCAATACTAAACTCGAACTGGGTGAAGATGAGCCTATTTATCTACCAGCCGATGAGCAGGTTCCTCACCATCGTATAGTGTTTGCTCGCGGGTTTTATGCCTCTGCACTGCACGAGATCGCGCACTGGTGTGTAGCGGGTCCTGAGCGTCGTTTATTGGAAGATTTTGGTTATTGGTATGAGCCAGATGGTCGAACAGAAGCGGTTCAAGCTGAGTTTGAAAAGGTAGAAATCCGCCCGCAAGCGTATGAATGGATCATTGCAACCAGTGCAGGCTTTCCTTTTAATGTTAGCTGTGACAATCTACACGGCGATTTTGAGCCAGATCGTTTGGCCTTTATGAATAAAGTACACAACGAAGTCATGGGTATCCTAGAAGTTGGTCTTCCACCAAGAGTCAAAATGCTTTCTGAAGCGTTGCGCGACTTCTACGATGTAGAACCTCTGTGTGCTAGCCAGTTTATTGTGAAATAAGAGAATATTATGATTATCGAATTTGAAGAAAAACTACTTGAAGTAATTGATGCTCGCATTGAAAACGCATCAGATGACGAACTGTTTGCGGGTGGTTACTTACGTGGTCATATTTCTCTTTCAGTGGCTTCATGTGAAGAAGAAGGCATTGAAGATTTAGCAGAAGTGAAAGCGCGCATTGAGAAGAGCCTAGATGATGCTCGCTCTGAACTCACACCTGCAGATCGCACCATTGTGAATGACCTTTGGGTTGAGCTGCAAAACCAAGCTTAATCGCGGGTTATTTATCATCGTCTGCTCAGTCCCTTCCTTTCCATTTTGCTGAGCAGTGAATATTTTGAGACTCATTCGAAATTTTTGAATGAGTCTGTTCAATCCTTGTGATGGTGCCATTTTCTGACTACGTTATTCTAACCCCACTTAACGAGATTACAGAAAGGGTTATATCATGAAAGTTATCGCATTCGGCGCAAGCACAAGCTCTACTTCTATCAACAAAGCACTAGCAACTTACGCAGCTAACTTGATTGAAGGTGCTGACGTAAAAGTTCTCAACATCACTGATTATAACGTTCCTATGTTCAGTGAAGACACTGAAAAAGAGATCGGCCAAGCAGAAGGCGCGCAAGCATTTTTGCGTGACTTAGCAGAAGCGGACGCATTTGTTATCTCTTTCGCAGAACACAACGGACATTACCCAGCAGCGTATAAAAACCTATTTGATTGGGCGACACGCATTGAGCGTTCAGTATTTGGCGAAAAGCCTGCGGTTTACCTAGCGACTTCTCCTGGCCCTGGTGGTGCGCAAACAGTACTTGGCGCGGCAACAGGTTCTGCACCGTACTTTGGCGGTAACGTTAAAGCATCGGTTTCAGTACCAAGCTTCTACGATAACTTCGACTTTGAATCTGGCGCTATCAGCAACGAAGAGATCGCACAGCAGATTAAAGAAGCCGTCGCTAAGCTTTAACTCTTATTAGTGCTTAAACCCAGTAAAGTCGTTTGAAAGTTTAAGTCATCAGATACAAAAAGCCCGAGAGACATAACGTCACTCGGGCTTTTTCATTGCAAATACTCTGAATTAACGAGCGAGTAGTCCGTCAGCTATTGATTGGCTTTCGCTTGTTTATCTGCGACCCATCCCGCTGTTAACGCCTTACCCTTACGTAGTCTGCGTACCCACATTCTGCTTGGGTGAATGGCTTCCAGTACATCAGCAGGAAGAGGAAGTGGATCGCCACAAATTTGTGATGCTAAAACCTCTGCGAGTAGGGGAGCAGAGCTTAACCCGCGAGAGCCTAAACCGATAAAGCAGAATAGGTTAGGGAAGCTAGTGACGGTTTGAACATCGTCAACCGAGTCACGCTGTGGGTTAAAGTTATGCAGATTTTGGTACTGCTCTTTAATTGCTTCAAAGTTACCAACGTTACCGACAAACGGAAGATGATCGCGGCTTACACTACGGATACCTTGGCGCGCTAGGTTGCCACTGGTATCGACCTCTTTTGTCCACGCTTGATCTGGCAGTGAGCCATGAAGGCGCTCGCCATTGTGCTGTTGAACTTCAGCATCAAACTTTTGGTCGATGTTGGTTTTGTCGTAGTTCGCGCCAATACAATGGTGTCCATTGTTTGGGTTTTGTGGTGTTAGGTAGCCATCAAAGCACAACACGGTTTTGAGTTTGCTAAGATTTTCCGTGGTCGGAATGTGGCTCACTTGACCTTTAACTGGAGTCAGAGGTACAGGTTGAGTCTGCTCAAACTGAGTGAACTTGTGGCCGTTTGCAACCACCACTTGGTCATGTTTAGTTTGAATCTCACCTTGCGGTGTCTCAATAGTGAGTTGCCATTGTTGTTCAGCTTCGAGCCACTCTAGCTGAGTCACTTGATGTTGATAGTGTGTACTTACTTTATTGGTTTGTTCCAATTGACCAATAAGGCCTTGAGTAAGCTGAAGTGGGCTCAACCATCCACCCAGAGGAAAGTAGACGCTCTCTTTATCAACGGGTAAACCGATCTTTTCGTTTGCTTGCTCTGGCGATAAACGCTGAATCAAATCGGTGTGGAAATTACCTTCCAACATGCGATTGAGCTTCTTAGTCGAACCTTCATCCCACATCAAAATGTTCACACCGCACCAGTTATGATCAAACTCAATCGACTTTGCAGCTTGATTGATGAACTGGCGAGCAAACAACAATCCTGGGCCGAATATACGCGAAACGTTTGAGGTCGCCTCACTTAATAGCGGGTAAATTGCACCTTGGTTATTACCAGAGGCGTTACCAGCAGCTTGTGGATGTTCACAATAAAGGGTGATGTTCTTGCCGCGGCGGCTTAGCGTTTTGGCTAATGCAGCACTGGCAACACCACCACCGATGATCGCGATGTCTTGTGAGTCGCTGTGCTCTGATAAGCCATACCAAGGTTTGATATTGGTATGGGTATGTTTTTCGCCAAGTCGGCCTGCAATCATTTCGCGCTTAGTACCAAAGCCTTTGACCTTCTTCATCTCAAAGCCAGCTTCAATTAACCCACGACGCACGAAACCGGCCGCGGTAAAAGTCGCACAGCTACAATCTTGTTTGGCTAGCTTTGCCATGCCATTGAATAGGTTTTGGTTCCACATCTCTGGGTTTTTGCTTGGGGCGAATCCATCTAGGAACCATGCATCCACCAAACCTTTCTTTGGCGTAGGCACGCTTGGCATACAGTCTTTGATATCACCGAACCATAAATCCAATGTGATTGTGCCATCGCCCAATACAATGCGGTGACATTCAGGCAGAGCGATAGGGTAATGTTCTTGGAGTTGCGTCGCATACTCGGCTAATTCAGGCCACGCTTGGTGCGCTTTGATGAGATCCTCTTTGTTTAAAGGATATTTCTCAAAACTGATGAAATGTAACTCTTTGGTAATAGCTTGAGGGTTATCTTTAAAGAAAGCATCGAACCATTGCCAAACCGCAAGAAAGTTGAGGCCTGTACCAAAGCCAGTTTCAGCGATCACAAAACGGCGCTGATCATGTTCAAGCCAACGCTCTGGAAGGTGGTTTTGCTTTAAAAAAACGTAACGAGTCTCTTCCAAACCATTCACGTTGGAGAAGTAAACATCGTCAAATTGGTCTGAAACTGGCGTGCCAGACTCATTCCATTCCAGATCAGCATTAGTAATTGAAGTCATAAAATCTATCATTTTGTGATTTGAAGCGATATGTTGGTAGGGATTGTACGAATTTCTAGGAAAGCTGACCACTTTTGTTGGGCTTCTTAGTTATCATCTAGCTGAATTTAGAATTATAGGAATGTCACATGAAACGAGTCGTAATCACCGGTATGGGTATTGTTTCAAGTATCGGTAACAACGTCGAAGAAGTTTTAGCATCACTGAAAGAGGGTAAATCTGGTATTACCGCTTCAGAGCAGTTCAAGGAAAACGGCTTACGCTCTCAAGTTTGGGGTAACCTTAAAATGAACCCTGCTGACCATATTGATCGCAAAAAGATGCGCTTTATGGGTGATGCAGCGGCATTCGCTTATCTTTCAATGGAGCAAGCAATTGCAGACGCTGGCCTAACAGAAGAGCAAGTATCTAATGACCGCACCGGTATCGTTGCGGGTTCTGGTGGTGCTTCTTCTCTTAACCAAGTAAACGCAGTAGACATCATCCGTGAGAAAGGCGTTAAGCGCGTTGGTCCATACATGGTTCCACGTACAATGGCTTCAACGGTTTCTGCTTGTCTAGCAACTCCTTTCAAAATCCGTGGTGTGAACTACTCTATGAGTTCTGCATGTGCAACATCGGCACACTGTATTGGTCACGCAATGGAGCTTATCCAACTAGGTAAGCAAGACGTAGTATTCGCTGGTGGCGGTGAAGAACTAGATTGGTCTCTGACTATGATGTTCGACGCAATGGGCGCACTTTCTACTAAGTACAACGATACTCCTGAGCTGGCTTCTCGTACTTACGATGCAGACCGTGATGGTTTCGTTATCTCTGGTGGCGGCGGCATGCTAGTAATCGAAGAGCTTGAGCACGCAGTTGCTCGTGGCGCGAAAATCTATGGTGAGATCGTAGGCTACGGCGCAACTTCAGATGGCTACGACATGGTTGCTCCTTCTGGTGAAGGCGCGGTTCGTTGTATGAAGATGGCAATGCAAAACGTTGATGGCGTTGACTACGTGAACACTCACGGTACTTCAACTCCAGTTGGTGACGTGAAAGAGCTAGGTGCTATCCAAGAAGTATTTGGTGGCAACAGCCCAGCAATCTCAGCAACTAAAGCGATGACAGGTCACGCTCTAGGTGCAGCTGGCGTACACGAAGCGATTTACTCAACGCTAATGCTAGACAACGGCTTCATCGCTCCAAGCATTAACGTTTCTAACCTAGACGAAGCAGCTGCTGGTCTAGACATCGTAACTGAAGCTCGTGAGCAAGAGCTAACAACAGTTATGTCTAACAGCTTTGGTTTCGGCGGTACAAACGCAACGCTAGTAATCAAAAAATACCAAGCTTAATTAGGCTTGAGTTAGATAGATAAAGGTTAATTATTAACGGGTGACGCGAGTGCCGTTTCAACACGCACAGGTAACCCATTAACCATGACCCACAGAACAAAGCTTTCTAAACATAGGTTTAGAAACGGAAAGGTTTCCAGAGCTTGATCAGTAGTGGCTTTGGTCAGTACTGGTCGAACAGACGCAGACTCTGTCTCCTGGAGAGCGAGATAGGATCCTTTTGTTCTGGATGTTTGCCCGATTGTTAATTCAATCGGGCATTTTTCGTTTTAGGCTTGAGTAGTAAAAGCTGCGTAGGGCAATCAATCCTTATCTCAACAAGCCTTTATTCATAATGTATTCCATTTGCTACTCGACACCGTGTGTGGAATTTTGCACAATCATTTCAATTCACATTTAGGTCGATAGACCCCAACAAAAGTACTCGCCAAATGAAAATCTTAATCGACGAAAACATGCCTTATGCAGAAGCGCTTTTTAGCCAGCTAGGTGAAGTGACAATGAAGTCTGGTCGCACATTAACTGCGGACGATCTGGTTGACGTAGACGCATTGATGATTCGCTCTGTCACCAAGGTGAACGAAGAATTAATCAGCAAAGCCAATAAACTGAAGTTTGTCGGTACCGCGACGGCAGGTATGGATCACGTCGACCAAGAATTGATGAAAGAGCGTGGCATTTTCTTTACCGCAGCACCGGGCTGTAACAAGGTAGGTGTGGCTGAATACGCGTTCAGTGCGATGATGGTTCTTGCGCAGCAACAAGGCTTCTCTGTATTTGATAAAACAGTCGGTATTATTGGTTGTGGTCAAGTGGGCAGCTACTTAGCAAAATGCCTTGAAGGTATTGGTATTAAAGTTCTACTGAACGACCCTCTAAAACAGCAAGAGGGTGACACTCGTGAGTTTACAGAACTAGACACGCTGCTTAAGCAATCTGACGTTATCACGCTGCATACGCCAATCACTAAAACGGGTGAATTCCCAACGTATCACTTAATCAATGAGCAAGTGCTAAATAACTTGCGTGCGGATCAAATCCTGATAAATGCGGCTCGCGGCCCTGTCGTGGATAACCAAGCGCTAAAAGCTCGTCTGCAAAAAGCTGATGGCTTCACGGCCGTCCTTGATGTATTTGAGTTTGAACCTGAAGTCGACATGGAGCTGCTTCCTTTACTCGCTTTTGCAACACCTCACGTAGCGGGCTACGGTCTAGAGGGCAAAGCACGCGGTACGACGATGATCTTTAACAGCTATTGTGAGTTCTTAGGCAGTGAACAACGCGCTTACGCGAGCGATCTATTGCCGACAGCGCCTGTGCCTCAAATGAAATTAGATAGAGCTTGGGACGAAGCAACACTGCACAATTTGACTCAGTTGATCTATGATGTGCGCAAAGACGATGCCTTATTCCGTCGCAATATCGCTACGCCAGGTTCTTTTGACAAGATGCGTAAAGAATATTGGGACCGCAGAGAGTACAGTGCAGTCGAGTTAACAGGTGATGATTCTTGTAATCTAGCACCGTTAGCTAAACTCGGTTTTATGGTAAAGCCAACTTTATAAAAGAGAGAAACAATGAGCCAAGAATTTAATATTGCTATTTTAGGTGCGACTGGTGCGGTTGGTGAAACCATTCTTGAAGTACTTAAAGAGCGTAAATTCCCTATCGGTGAACTGCACTTACTAGCAAGTGAACGTAGTGAAGGTAAAACTTACCGCTTTAATGGTAAGACGATACAAGTGCAGAACGTTGCAGACTTCGATTGGTCTCAAGTTCATATCGCATTTTTCTCTGCTGGTGGCGACCTTTCTGAACAATGGGCTCCAGTTGCTGCGGATGAAGGTGTGGTCGTTATCGATAACACATCTAAGTTCCGCTACGAATACGATGTTCCACTGGTTGTGCCTGAAGTGAACCCAGAAGCAATTGCTGAGTTCCGCAACCGCAATATCATTGCGAACCCAAACTGTTCAACGATTCAAATGCTGGTTGCGCTTAAGCCAATTCACGATGAAGTCGGCCTAGAACGTATCAACGTATCTACTTACCAATCGGTTTCTGGTGCAGGTAAAACGGGTATCGATGAGCTTGCTGGTCAAACCGCTAAGCTTCTTAACGGCATGCCAGCTGAAAACTCAGCATTCCCACAGCAGATCGCGTTCAACTGTATCCCTCAGATTGATGAGTTTACGGAAAACGGCTACACGCGTGAAGAAATGAAGATGGTTTGGGAAACACAAAAGATCTTTAACGACTCTTCAATCACGGTGAATCCAACGTGTGTTCGTGTACCTGTGTTCTACGGTCACGCAGAATCTCTACACGTAGAAACTCGCTCACCAATCGGTGCAGACCAAGTGGTTCAACTACTAGAAAACACAGAAGGTGTTGAAGTTTTCCATGGTATGGAATTCCCAACACAAGTACGTGACGCTGGCGGTAAAGACCATGTAATGGTGGGTCGTATTCGTAACGACATCAGCCATCACAGCGGCATCAACATGTGGGTTGTTGCGGATAACGTTCGTAAGGGCGCTGCAACAAACGCAGTACAAATCGCTGAAGTTCTGATTCGCGATTACTTCTAAGCCTCACCGCTTTGATAAACAAGCCTCACTCTTTAGTGGGGCTTTTTTAATCGATTAAAAATATTGTTAGTCAAATTGTGTGAAATTGCTGCGAATATTGTCGCTGCAACACATTTTTTGTTTTCATCTCTATAGTTTTACGTCATTTATCCGATATATTTAATAGATCATCACTTTATCCGAATTTAAGCACCTAGCTGAGCCTTTTATGTTTCAAATTTTCAAGCAGTGGTTAATACCTTTTGCCGTTATCATTGCGACTCAGATTTCCGTTGTTCGTGCAGATTCCATTCGAGTTGTAGGGCCTAATGGTCAGATACAATCAGCGCCTACGTTTTCAGAACCTCTTCAAAGAGCTCAATCGAATAGCGCAGAGCCTTCTCGTTTCTATGGCCCGACTCGTGGCAATGAAACGCTATGGTCTATCGCGTCAAGATTGCGTCCAGATAACTCTGTCTCCGTCCAACAAACCTTGTTGGCAATTTACCGACTGAACCCACAAGCGTTTGAAAACCAGAATATCCATAGCTTGCTGCCAGCTAGTCATTTACGTGTCCCTTCTTTAGAGCAAGCTCGTGCAAGCTCTACGCAGCAAGCCATCAACATCATGAACTCGCACTTGGCCAAGCTGGATGATCCGGCCGCTAAGCCTGCAGTCAAACCAAAAGCAGCTCAAACCTCCAATCAATCGAATGCAGGTTCGAAAAGTTCGGTTGCTACTAAACCAGCCCCTGCTGCTGAAACAGTACAAAAATCAGTGGCTGCTACTTCTCCTGTTAAAGACATGAACAAACTCGAGAAGCAGTTAGAGTTATCTGAAACAGAGCTGTTGTCACTGGAAGAGAAGAATCACCAACTTAGATTAATGCTATCGGATGTGCAGTCCGAGGTGGATGTTCTTAAGACAGAACTAAGTGACGAAGACCGTATTCGCAGTGAAGTTGAAAAGTTACTTGCTGAAGAGCGTAGAAAGAACGCTGAAATCGAAAAAATGGCGCCAAGTGCGATTGACCAGTTGCTGTCTAATGGTTGGCTAGTGGCTGCACTTGCGATCATTCCAGGCCTTTTACTTGGTCTTATCATTGTGATCTTGCTAGGGCGCCGTTCTAAAAATGAAGAGCAGCAACAACCAACGCAAGACCAGCCTATTCAGCCAGAGCCAAGCAGCGCTGCTCCAATGATGTTGGGCGATGAGATCGATGACCTAGACAATGAGTTGTCTCTCGATGATGAGCTGTTTGGTACGGAAGATGACGCAAATAAGCTGTTTGATGATCAAGCACTGGCTGATGAAGACGATGTGTTTGCGGGTCTAGATGAGTCAGACCTTGATTTCAACCTTGATGGTGAAGACGATGACCCGTTTGCCAGCATTGGTGAGAACGGCGATTTAGACACTAACTTCGATGATCTAGATTTAGACAGCAGCAACGGCATCAGTGTTAATGGTGAAGAGAAAGCGCTTGGCCTAGAAGAGATGGAACGTGCGCTTGATAAGACGGCAGAAAGTGCACTTGATTCTGATGATGGTGACTTTGACCTGTCGGACGACAACTCAATGTCTGCTGATGACATTGAAGCTCTGCTATCTCAAGAGTCTCATACAGAAGACCTAGGCTCCAACGAACTGGACCAATCGATGCTTGATGATCTGTTCGCGTTGGATGACGAAGACGACGACAGCTTCGACATTGACGCACTGATCTCAGAAGAGCAAAGTGATTCGACGCCGAGTACAGAGACGTCTGCAAGCGATGATTTTGATATCGATACACTTATTTCTGAGCAACAAACCTCTCAACCAGAGCCAACAAGTGTTGAAGATGATATTGATGACATCTTTGCGCAAGTGGCTGCCCAGAATGAACAGAACGATCCTTTCAACCTAGATAGCGACGATGACAGTGCCAAAGATCTAAACAGCGGTTTGGCGTCTGACGACGATATCGAAAACATCTTAGCTCAGTTTGACCAGCCAGTAGAAAGCGAAGAGGAGCAGGAGAGTGTTGACCTGCTTGACGAGCAATTAGCTGGTGATGATGTTGATTTAAGTAACTCGACAGACTTACTTGATGAGATGTTAGAGAGCGACTCTGATGAAGATTCTGAAGGGGAACCTCTAGGTTTTGATGCTCTGTCTGAGTTGGAAGAACTGTCAGGCTTATCGACCGACGATGAACTTAACATTTCTGAAGACAGCACTGACATGTTGGATGAGTTGCTAAGTGATTCTGATGATGACTTCGAACTCGATGCAGAGAGCACTGACCTACTTGATGATTTCCTTGACGATGACGTTGATGATGCCAAGTTCACACTTGAAAGTGATGAAACCTTGGACGAATTGTTGGGTAGTGAGCTATCTGACGATGAGAATGGTGAACAAGCGACAGAGTCTCTTGACCCGTTCGACGAGCTACTGACGAGCGGTATTGAAGATGAGATTGAACCCGAAGTTCAAGCCTTTGATAAAGAGCTAGAAGCTGCATTTGATTTTGACAAGCAGAGTGATGAAGTCAGTAGCCTTGCTGACGCTGATGTTGAATCATTACTTGCAGAGCCTTCTACTGCCCCAGAGTTTTTGGAATCTCCAGAAGCAGAGTTGGAGCAACCGGCAAGTACTGAACAAGCCCCGAGTTTGGAAGACATCGAACTTAACGATGAGCTAGCAAGTACAGAAGCGATAGAAAATAGCACAGAGCCTGAGCTTAAGGATGAAGCTGCCGCATTTAATCGTGATGACTTTATTGATGATATGTTTGGTGTCGCGCCTGCAACGGATGCTTTGTTGGATGACGCATTGGAAACCACCGATGAAGCGCTTATCGATGAGCTAATGACGCCAGAACTTGACCAAGTGGTTGAAGAAGCTTCTGAACAACAAGCTCAATCTGACGTGATTGAACCCGCGGTCGGAGATACAAAACCAGAGGTCGAAAGCGATGAGTTAGATATCGACTCGTTACTCTCTGAAAATACCAGTGTTGATGAATTTGAGCAGGAACATCCTGAGCTAGAGCCTTCACCGGAACTGGGTAGCTCAGAAGAAATCGCAACCAGCTTTGAGAGTGAAGCTACGTCTCCTGCGTCATTGGGTGACATTTCTGACGATGATGAAGATACAGTTGAAGACTGGCTAGCTGAAGCGATCAACGATGTAGAATCACCATCGAACATTGACTCTGATTTTGATTTTGAACCTAAGATTCAAGGTAGCGAAGAGTTTGATAATGTTGTTGAATCCTTGCCAGAGCCAGAGCCAGAGCCAGAGCCAGAGCCAGAGCCAGAGCCAGAGCCAGAGCCAGAGCCAGAGCCAGAGCCAGAGCCAGAGCCAGTTCGTGCTGCGAATATGCCAGAGATCATTCCAAATGAATTCGGTGTACCACAAGACGACGATTGGCTGATTGACGAAGACACCTTTGAAGCAGTGGCTGAAACTGCTGAAGAACCAACGCCAGAGTCTCAACCTGAAACGGCCCTGCAGCCAGAGCCAGTAGAGCAACAGAGCGAAGATGAATTCTCGTTTGATGACTTCGAGCTTCCAGAGTTTGGTGAAGAAGATGCACTAGCTGAAGCCGAGACAGAGGCTATCGTTGAAGCGCAAGCTGAGCCACAACCTGAAGCAGCAACACAGCCAGAAGCCGCGGAGCAACAGAGCGAAGACGAGTTCTCGTTTGATGATTTTGAGCTTCCAGAATTTAATGAAGAAGACGCGTTGGCGGAAGCTGAGGCTGAAACTACCACTGAACTGCAAGCTGAGCCTCAACCTGAAGTAGCCTCACAGCCAGAAGTTGTAGAACAACAGAGCGAAGACGAGTTCTCGTTTGATGATTTCGAGCTTCCAGAATTTAATGAAGAAGACGCGTTGGCGGAAGCTGGGGCAGAAGTTAGTACAGAAGTACAAGCTGAGCCGCAACCTGAAACAGCACCACAACCAGAAGCTACAGAGCAACCAAGTGAAGACGAATTCTCGTTTGATGACTTTGAGCTACCAGAATTTAATGAAGAAGACGCGTTGGCGGAAGCTGGGGCAGAAGTTAGTACAGAAGTACAAGCTGAGCCTCAACCTGAAACAGCACCACAACCAGAAGCTACAGAGCAACCAAGTGAAGACGAATTCTCGTTTGACGACTTTGAGCTACCAGAGTTTGGTGAGGAAGACGCACTTGCAGAGGCTGTTAGTGAACCTGATGAAGCTCAGTTAGAGCAGGATTTATCGGATGGCAGTGAGAAGTTTGAGTTCGATGATCTTGACCTTCCAGAATACGATGAAGAAAGCGCTAAAGCGGACTCTGTTTTAGACGATATTGAGCAGAGCAGTGCTGAGCCTGTGGCAGAAGAGCAAGGGGTACAGTTTGACGAGTTCGATTTGCCTGAATACGGTGAAGATGAAGCGATCTCTGATGCGTTTGCAGAAAAGCCTACGCCATTAACTGCCTTTAGTCCGCAGGGAGAAGAGCAAGACGCACTGCATGACCTGTTCTCGAACCCACAAAGTTTTGCTGGTGCGGATGATTTCTCGGGTGTCAATGAAGCAGATTTAGCTGGATTCCCAGAAGCGAACGAATCAACAAGCGCACCTTTAGCACCTAGCACTGAGGTGAATGAAGTTGAAGACGAGCCGTTAGAAGGCTTCGATAACTTTGATGAAACTAATTTGGCTGAATTGCTTTCAGAAGATGTTCAAGACACAGTCGACAACATGTTCGAGAAGCCATTAGATGCGACATCGATTGATAGCGCTGGGTTAGATATTGATGCAATGCTTGAAGTGGGCGGTGAAGATTGGAAAGGTTTTAATCTTGCACCAGAACAGCAATCGAGCATGCAAGATGGTGTGCCGGATGATCAACAAGAGATCTGGGCGTCTGCAGAACAGCAAGCTGAACCTAAGATCAAAGAAGAGAACTGGGCGCAGCAAGATAACCTGACCGAATCATCGAATAGTCGTGATAAGCAATACATGACCATCGATGAGTTGATGGCTCAAGTTGAGCAAGAAGGTGAAGATGCTATTAACCCAGACGAAGAAGAGCTGAAGCTGGATGTTGGTCTTAACGAATTCCCTGATGTGATTGGCGATATAGGAAACTATGATGTTGATAGTAACGCTGAAGCCGCTGGTAAGCTTGATCTCGCTAAAATCTACATTGAGATGAGTGACTCTCAAGGCGCGATTAAGCTTCTAGAAGAAGCGATAGTCGACGGAAGCGACGATATTCGCCGCGAAGCTAAGAATCTTATCGATACGTTAAACGGCCGATAACCTGGACGAGATATAAAGGGTAGCATTGGCTACCCTTTATTTTTGGTGGGTCGTGCTTTTAATATTATAGATTTAGTCCCATCCTATTTGGGATAGCACTCATTTCCGTATATACTTCTCGCCCATTTTCAAAGAGAACAAGAACATGAAAATTGCTTTAGGTATTGAATATAACGGTACCCACTACTTTGGTTGGCAACGCCAACGAGACGTGAAAAGTGTCCAAGAAGAATTGGAAAAGGCTCTTTCGGTTGTCGCAAATCACCCAGTAGAAGTTCAATGCGCAGGACGAACGGATGCCGGTGTTCACGGTACGGGACAAGTCGTTCACTTTGAAACCAATGTCGACCGCAAAATGGTGGCATGGACAATGGGTGCAAACGCCAACATGCCTAAAGACATCGCTGTTCGTTGGGCAACAGAAGTGAATGAAGATTTCCATGCTCGCTTCTCTGCAACGGCACGTCGTTACCGCTATATCATTTTCAATCATGCACTGCGCCCTGGAATCTTAAATTCAGGCGTGAGCCATTATCATGGTCACCTTGACGAGAAAAAGATGCATGAGGCAGGTCAGTACCTGCTGGGTGAAAATGATTTTACGTCGTTTAGAGCTACGCACTGCCAGTCTCATAGCCCGTGGCGAAATATGATTCACTTGAACGTGACTCGTCATGGCCACTACATCGTGATTGATATTAAGGCGAATGCGTTTGTGCACCATATGGTGAGAAACATTACGGGTAGCCTAATTGCCGTTGGTAAAGGTGAGCAGAAGCCAGAGTGGATCAAGTGGTTACTTGAAGCGAAAGACCGTAAGTTGGCTGGAGCGACTGCTAAAGCTGAAGGTCTCTATTTAGTAGATGTGGATTATCCAGAAGAATTCGGTCTTCCAAGAGAGCCAATTGGTCCTCTGTTTCTTCCAGATAATTTGAACTAAATGTGGGACTTAGGTTCAAAAAATATTGCGAAATCGTGCGTAAAATAGCTCAAGAAAATAGGTACAACCAGTTTTTTATCTACACTTGCTGTTTTATGTGCTTTAATCTCCTCGCATAATTCCCAAATTTATTTCTTTCGCAATCAAGCGGAAGAATCGAAACAAAAGGTCTTCCATGAGTTGGCTTGAAAAGATTTTAGAAAAAAGCAACATCGTAACATCTCGTAAAGCGTCTATCCCTGAGGGTGTTTGGACTAAATGTACTTCTTGTGAGCAGGTGCTTTACCATGCTGAGCTAGAGCGTAACCTAGAAGTATGTCCAAAATGTGACCATCACATGCGCATGAAAGCACGTCGCCGCCTAGAAACATTCCTAGACAAAGGTGAGCGTGTTGAACTTGGTACTGATCTTGAGCCGCAAGACAAACTGAAGTTCAAAGACTCTAAGCGTTATAAAGAGCGTATCTCTGCTGCTCAAAAGAACAGTGGTGAAACTGACGCACTTGTAGCAATGAAAGGTGAACTACTAGGTCTACCAATCGTAGCGTGTGCGTTTGAATTCTCATTCATGGGCGGTTCAATGGGCTCTGTAGTAGGTGCTCGTTTTGTTCGTGCTGTAGATGCTGCTATTGAAAACAACTGTGGTTTAGTTTGTTTCTCTGCAAGTGGTGGTGCGCGTATGCAAGAGGCACTAATGTCTCTAATGCAAATGGCAAAAACCAGTGCTGCACTTGAGCGTCTATCTGCGAAAGGCCTGCCGTTTATTTCAGTAATGACTGACCCAACAATGGGCGGTGTTTCAGCAAGTTTGGCAATGCTTGGCGATATCAATATCGGTGAGCCAAAAGCACTGATCGGTTTTGCTGGTCGTCGTGTAATCGAGCAAACAGTACGTGAAGACCTACCTGAAGGTTTCCAACGTAGTGAGTTCCTACTAGACCACGGTGCTATCGATATGATCGTTGACCGTCGTGAAATGCGTCAGCGCGTAGCTAGCCTAGTTGCAAAAATGACCAATCAGCCTTCACCATTAGTAGTTTCTGTGAACGATTCACCGAATGAAGCTGCTTATGAAGTACCAGAAGCGCCAGAAAAAGGGTAAAGTACCTTCTAACAAACCAACTTTATTATGGTTATGAGTTAGATGAGTCAACAACCTATTCCTCAAGCCACATCCTCTTTGGAGATGTGGCTTGATTATTTATCAAACATCCACACCAGTGCTATTGATCTTGGACTAGACCGAGTTCAGGCCGTCGCCTCTAAGGCAAATCTTACCAAACCTGCTAAACACGTCATTACCGTTGCCGGAACCAACGGCAAAGGCTCAACGTGCGCACTGATGGAAGCCATTCTATTAGATGCGGGATACTCTGTTGGTGTCTACAGCTCTCCTCACTTAATTCGCTACAACGAACGCGTTCGTATCAATGGTCAAGATCTATCTGATGAAAAGATGGTTCAGTCTTTTGACTTTATTGAGAAAGAACGTGGTGAAATCAGCCTGAGCTTCTTCGAATACGGTACTTTGGCTGCGTTGCGCGCTTTTCAAACGGAAGCGGTCGACGTTGTATTGTTAGAAGTTGGCCTCGGCGGGCGCTTAGACGCTACTAATATCGTTGATCACGATGTGTCTGTCATTACGAGCTTGGCGGTTGACCATGTTGATTGGCTTGGCGATGACATCAATGTGATTGGTTTTGAGAAGGCGGGAATCTATCGTAGCGGTAAGCCGGCTATCTGTGGTCAACCTAAGCCTCCAGCGACGGTTGCTGCGCACGCCGATGATATCAAAGCCGAGTTTTATCAGGTCGGTATTCAATATACCTATGCCGTTGATGGCGATACTTGGAACTGGCATAGCGGTGCATTCCAACTGGAGTCGCTTCCTATCCCAACATTGCCACTCCCGAACGCGGCAACGGCATTGATGGCACTGGGCACATCAGAGTTAGATATTAGCGATGTGAACGTGGTTAATGGTTTGAAGAACGCTCAGCTTCCTGGGCGCATGCAACAAATTAGTGACCAGCCTGTGATTGTGCTCGATGTGGCTCATAACCCACATTCAGCAGAATACTTTGCACAGCAAGTTACTCAAAAATATGCGGGCAAGAACTTGCACGTTGTAGTCGCTATGCTTCATGACAAAGACATTCCAGCAACATTAGAAGTGTTAGCACCAATTGCAACACACTGGTACCCAGCTTCTCTACAAGGGCCACGTGCAGCAACGGCAGCTGAACTTTGTCAGAGCCTTCCTCAAGGTGTTGAGCAGCATACAAACCCGGTTGCGGCGTTTGAGGCGGCGTTAGCATCAGCGAAAGGTGAAGACGATGTCGTGTTGGTGGTCGGTTCTTTCCATACAGTAGGGGAAGTGCTGGAGCATTGGCAGAAAAAAGGAAACTAGATGGCAAGTAAATTTCAGAGCCGCTTAGTCGGCACCATCATTTTAGTGGCCATTGGCGTGATTGTATTGCCAGATGTGCTTGATGGTAAAAAGCTTCACTACAAAGAAGAGTTTGCGAGCATTCCTATTAAGCCTGAACTTGATAGCAATGTGGAAGTGTTTGAGGTGCTTGACCCAGTTGAAGATCAGATTGCACTGCCGGATTCTCCAGTAGAGCGAGTGGTCGAAAGCGGTGGGTCATCAGAAACCCAAACGGCATCGGCTTCTGAAAAAGAAGCGGATAAAGTGGCGGTTGTGGTTAAGCCAGTACCTGAAAAAAATGAGTACCAAGACAGCGCTTGGATCATTCAACTGATGGCTTTGAAGAATGCTGACAACGCGAAAAGCGTGGTTAAGGATTTGCAAAAGCGTGGTTATCAGGCTCACACCAAGCAAGAAAAAACTTTTACGCGAGTAATTATTGGCCCAGATGTATCTAAATCCAAACTTGAGCGACAAATTAAGGAATTAGAAAAAATTACGGGTTCAAAAGGCCAATTGCTCAAATTTAAACCGTTAAATCCATAAGAAAACGTTTGCGTCAGCATTTTTTCTGTTAAAATGCGCGCCAACTTAAGATGAAGAATTCATGAATTGGTTAGATTTTGTCATTTTAGGCGTGATCGGCTTCTCTGCCGTGATCAGTTTAGTTCGTGGTTTCGCTAAAGAAGCGTTGTCACTCGTTATTTGGTTTGGAGCATTTTTTATTGCTAGCCAGTACTACGCAAAATTAGCGGTGTACTTCACCAATATCGAAGATGAGATGTTTCGAAACGGAACTGCGATAGCAGCATTGTTTGTTGCAACGTTAGTTGTCGGTGCTTTAGTTAACTATGTTATCGGGCAGCTAGTTCAGAAAACAGGCCTGTCAGGTACAGACAGAATCCTCGGTGTCGTCTTTGGTGGCTTACGTGGTGTTTTGATTGTTTCTGCAGTGTTGTTTTTCATGGATGCGTTTACTGCATTCCCAAGTTCTGAGTGGTGGAAGAATTCGCAGTTGGTTCCGGAATTTAGTCGAATCATTGCGCCGTTCTTCGAGCATTTACAAGCAACATCTAGTTTCTTATCTGGCGCGCTATAGCGCCAGTTAATGTCGAAAAATCGAGGATTAGGACATGTGTGGTATTGTTGGAATCGTGGGTTCAACACCTGTAAACCAGTCTATTTATGACGCTTTAACGGTATTGCAGCATCGTGGCCAAGATGCCGCTGGTATTTGTACCATAGAAAGCAATCGTTTTCGTCTGCGTAAGGCGAACGGTTTAGTAAAAGATGTTTTTGAAGCAAAACACATGCAACGCCTCCAAGGTAACGTTGGCATTGGCCATGTTCGTTACCCGACTGCAGGTAGCTCAAGCGCGTCGGAAGCTCAGCCTTTCTACGTAAACTCGCCTTTTGGCATCACGTTGGCTCACAACGGCAACCTAACGAACGCGAACGAAGTTCGTGAAAAGTTGTTCGAAAAAGACCGTCGTCATGTGAATACAACTTCAGATTCAGAAGTACTTTTGAACGTGTTGGCTCATGAGATCGACACGGTTAAAGGTAACGTGACTTCTGATGATGTTTTCCGCGCAGTATCAAACGTACACCGCACAATTCGTGGCGCTTACGCAGTAACAGCTATGATCATCGGCCACGGTATGATCGCATTCCGCGACCCACACGGTATTCGTCCACTGTGTCTAGGTAAGCGTGAAGTCGAAGGTAAAACAGAGTACATGGTAGCGTCTGAGTCGGTAGCACTGGATGCTGTTGGTTTTGATTTCATGCGCGATGTGGCACCTGGCGAAGCTATCTATGCAACATTCGATGGCGAGCTTTTCACTAAGCAATGCGCAGACAACCCACAACTAAACCCATGTATCTTTGAGTTTGTATACTTTGCACGCCCTGATTCATTTATCGATAAAATCTCTGTGTACAGCGCACGTGTTGAGATGGGTGAATTACTCGGTAAGCGTATTAAAGAAGAGTATTCAGACCTAGACATTGATGTGGTTATCCCAATTCCAGAAACCTCTAACGACATTGCACTGCGTATCGCTCAAGCTATCGACAAGCCATACCGTCAAGGTTTCGTGAAAAACCGTTACGTTGGTCGTACGTTTATCATGCCTGGACAGCAGCAGCGTAAGAAGTCGGTTCGCCGCAAACTCAACGCAATTCGCTCTGAGTTTAAGGATAAGAACGTTCTATTGGTTGATGACTCTATTGTACGCGGTACCACTTCAGAGCAAATCATTGAGATGGCTCGTGACTCTGGCGCAAACAAAGTGTTCATGGTGTCAGCGGCGCCTGAGGTTCGCTTCCCTAACGTTTACGGTATCGATATGCCAAGCGCGACAGAGCTAATTGCTCATGGTCGTGACAATGAAACGATCTGTAAGCAGATTGGCGCAGACGCTCTGATCTTCCAAACGCTACCAGACTTGATTTCTGCGGTAGGCATGGGCAACCAAGACATCGCGCGTTTCGATACTTCTGTGTTTAATGGCGAGTATGTAACGGGTGATATCGACCAAGCGTACCTAGATTTCCTAGACTCTCTACGTAATGACGATTCTAAGATTCAGCGTGAGATCCAGCAAGATTTAGCGAATCTAGAGTTGCACAACGAAGGCGCTTAGTTTTCGTTAGTGGCAAGAATATAAAAAACCAGAGCATCGGCTCTGGTTTTTTTGTTTTTGAAGTAGGGGATTAACCTAGTGAATGTGGTAAGCGATCACAAAATCAATAAACAATCTAACTTTCTCAGGTAGATGGTCTTTGTGGTTATAAAGCATGTAGATGTCACGCGGGTTAGCGCTCCAGTCTTCCAGTACTTGTACTAGGCTACCATCTTCAATGTATTCGCGAATCATCACGTCAGGCATCAGTGTGATACCTAGACCTTCAGAACAAGCTTGTCTCACCACATTAAGTGCGTTTGCGTTGAAGCGGCCTTTTTCACTGTTAACCACTGTCTCATCATTCGAGTTACTTAGCTGCCACTTAATCAGTGGGTAGCCTTTAAGCAATGAATGGTTCGCCAGTTCTTCAGCATGGCTCGGTGCAGGGTTCTTCGCTAAGTAATCAGGGCTCGCGATAAGAATATCTTTTACTTCACTGATTTTTCGAGCGATGAGGCTTGAATCACGTTGCGGACCCACTCTGAAAATCACGTCCCACTCTGTAGGGTCGAGTTGATCGGCTTGGTTGTTCATCATCAACTCAATATTGATATCTGGGTATTGAGTCATAAAGTCGCTGAACATTGGCATCATCATGCGCTTAGTTAGGTTGGAAGGCGCTGTAATGCGGATCTTACCGGAAGCACCTTTACAAACATCCGTCAGTTCTTCGGCAGTCGAAGAGAGACGTTGCAGCAGTGGAGAGCATTCATTAAAGAAACGTTCGCCAGCCTCTGTTAAAGAGAGTTTACGCGCGTGTCTATTGAGAAGTCTCAGGTTTAGCGAGTCTTCTAGAGCTTGGATGCGTCGTGTGATGGTCGCAACCGGAATCATAGTCTTGCGCGATGTTGCGGTGTAGCTCCCATTTTCAACGACGAGTCGAAAGAGGTTTAAATCATCTAATTTCATAAATCCAGACACATTTGTTTACAATCTCATCTAATTTATACGTAACATTGAGATCAATGTTTGCGTCATGTCAACTTGTTGCACTATTTACAAGTATTCCAAGCCTTGTCACGAATTACCAGTAAAGAGTGAACATTTGTGTATTTAGCATTTTATTACTAAGTTTTATATTAGTTCTTAGAACAGATAACAATAATAATTCGACTTAGTTTTGTGAGGTTAGAAATTATGTACAAAACTCACAGTCAGCCAGTAATGACCTCGGCGCAGGAAGTGATTAACCGGAAATGCGTAATGTTGGTTGATGATGATCCTATTTTTCGCCGTATAACCGGTGCTTACCTTGAGAAGGTTGGTTATAAAGTGGTTGAGGCTGAAAACGGACTGGACGCTTTGCAGAAGCTCAGAGATGCAGCGCCAGATTTAATTGTGTGTGACTTATCAATGCCGATCCTGGACGGCATCGAGCTTGTAGAAGAGCTCAGTTTAGAGTACCCATCGCTGCCTATGATTGTGGTGTCTGCGACAGATGACATGTCTGACGTAGCAAAAGCACTACGATTTGGTATTAAAGACTTTTTAGCTAAGCCATTAGAGGACCACGGTCATCTAAGCAGTGCGATTGCCAACACATTAACAGATTCGTTCGACAACCTTTCAGATCAACGAGATTTCTCAAGCCAGTGGTTTTGTGTGGATGATGGAGGAGAGATCCCGGAAGACCAAGAATTACATTGGCACCTGAATTACTTACAGGACAACCCAAGCGCAGCAAGAGATTTGTTGCACGCGTTGTTACCAGACAAAGACACAAGACAAGGCTCATGGCGTTGCAGCTACCGTTTGTTGCAATCAACGGAAATGATGCCGCTTGTATTTGATTATGCATGGACGATGAATGGGCAGTTTGCTTTCTACCTTGTCGATTCAGCGTCTTCTGAAAATGGTGGCTCTGCGACTACCTTGTTAGTGAGAGCTTTGTTCCACGATTACTTAAGAAACAGAAAAGATTTTAGTGCTGACCTCAAAGATATCGCTGAAATTTTGGAGAAAGGGATTCGCTGCTCGGCGTGTTCAACACCTGTCAACGCGCTGTTTGGAGTTGCTAACCTCGCTGAGGGCACCATCTCAATTTTGCCTGCGGGTTTGGATGGGCGTTGGTCGAATGGTGAAATGAATCAACATATTGCAGCAGGTGAACGCTTAGGCGATAACTGTAAAAAGAACTTTATCACCAGAGACTTGCCAATAGAGCAGGGCTGTCAGTTGTCGTTGAGCCTGCTTGGAGCGGCAAGTTTCAGCTTGGATATCCATCAAGGGACAACCGATTAACCCTATATTCCCTCGGTTTTTGTGAATAATTGATTAAGGTATAGTTGCGCAAATGGTGTGGCTATGCCTTTTTTGTTAAATGTCTATTTAGCAAAGCGGGTTTGGTTCGCCACTGGACTTACCTTTACTAACAAAAAACAAGAAGCAATCATGGCAGATAATCAAGACTTTAAAGACCCGTTTAATGTATTCTACTTTTTAGGCTTTCTAGCCGCATTTTTAATGATTCCATTACTACCAGCAACACTAACGTTGATCCGTGTATTTAATGGCTACGCAACATTTTAGTTAAGCTGTCGTCGCCAAATGGTGATAGCTAACTCAAGGAGGCCACAATTAGCGTTCGAGTTTTAAGCCTGAATATTGCTGGTGGCCTTTGTATCTTTCTCGCAGTCCTAGGGATTGTATTACCCGTTCTGCCAACCACTCCATTCCTTCTTCTTGCTAGTGCATGTTTCATGCGAAGCAATCCAAAAGTTCACAAATGGATGCATGAGCATAAAACGCTCGGTCCTCTGTTAGAAAACTGGTACCAACACGGCGCTGTCACCAAGCAAGTTAAAACGCGTGGCGTATTCTTTATCTTGTTGAGTTTTGCGTTATCTATCTACTTTGCTCCACTCATTTGGGTCAAGGCTTTCCTAATTTGTGTACTTGTTATTCTTCTCACATGGTTTATGCGACTTCCAACCCATGAGTTGGTTGCTGACAGCAAAGAAAATCACTACCATTAAGCCAGTGTGCCTGCTTGTATAGCGGGCGTTTATTATTTCAGCAATTAGAGTTATGACTCTCGTTGCAATGAATACCAATCGTACCTTTCCTTAATTTCAAGCGTTGATGTTTGATTCGTTAACCAGAGTTTGGAAAGCGGCCTAATGAAGTGCATAAGATTATGAACACAGAAAAAATCTCTCTGATCAAAGCAAGCATCAAAAGCATTCCTGATTACCCTAAAGCGGGTATTTTGTTCCGTGACGTAACAAGCTTGATGGAAGACCCTGCAGCTTACAAAGCGACTATCGAGTTGTTAGCGGAAACATACAAGGACATGGGCTTTACTAAGATCGTTGGTACTGAAGCTCGTGGTTTCCTATTCGGTGCGCCTTTAGCATTAGAGCTAGGTGTTGGCTTCATTCCTGTGCGTAAGCCGGGCAAACTGCCTCGTGAAACTGTGGCACAATCTTATGAGCTTGAATACGGCACAGACACGCTAGAAATTCATACTGATGCTATCGTTGAAGGCGATAAAGTGCTGATGGTTGATGACCTACTAGCAACTGGCGGTACGATTGAAGCGACAACAAAGTTGATTCGTCAGCTTGGTGGTGTGGTAGAGCACGCTGCATTTGTAATTAATCTTCCAGAAATCGGTGGTGACAAGCGCTTAGAAGGCTTAGGTCTAGAAGTGTTTAGCATCTGCGAATTCGACGGCCACTAATCCTTTTCGGAATTATTCATGAGCTATCTTGCGTTAGCGCGAAAATGGCGACCAACCAAATTCAAAGAAGTGGTTGGTCAAGCCCATGTTTTAACAGCATTAGAGAATGCCCTTAGCCAAAATAGGTTGCACCATGCGTACCTATTTAGCGGAACTCGCGGTGTCGGTAAAACGACCATCGGCCGCTTGTTTGCTAAGGGACTTAACTGTGAAACCGGCATTACTTCAACCCCTTGTGGTGAATGTGCAACTTGTAAAGAGATCGATGAAGGTCGCTTTGTTGATCTACTAGAGATCGATGCGGCATCACGTACTAAGGTAGAAGATACCCGCGAGCTTCTGGACAATGTTCAGTACAAGCCAGCGCGTGGTCGCTTTAAGGTTTACCTTATCGATGAAGTACACATGCTTTCTAGGCACAGTTTCAACGCGCTTCTAAAGACGTTAGAAGAGCCGCCTGAGTATGTGAAATTCTTGCTCGCAACGACCGATCCACAAAAACTGCCAGTGACTATCTTGTCGCGTTGTCTGCAGTTCCATCTTAAGCCGATCAGCGTTGATAATATCCATGAGCAACTCGACCATATTCTTGAACAAGAGAAGGTAACGTCTGAGCCTCGTGCGCTCGGAATGATTGCTCATGCCGCCGACGGTAGTATGCGTGATGCCTTGAGCCTGACGGACCAAGCTATCGCATTAGGCAACGGCAATGTCGTGACTGATACGGTTGCGCACATGCTTGGCACATTGGATACTGACCAAGCGATCCATCTACTTGAGGCTATTAGCAGTAAGCAGCCTCAAGAGGCGATGGCTTGTATCCAAAACTTGGCTGAGAATGGCGTAGAGTGGGATGGTTTGCTGAATCAACTCGCTGCTCAACTTCATCGTCTCGCCATGTATCAAGCGTTGCCGTCTACCTTAGACAAAGCGCAGCCTGACGCAGAGAAGCTTGAACTGCTTAGTAAAGCGTTAAGCCCACAAGATATTCAGCTTTATTACCAGATAGTGCTAAAAGGTCGTGAAGACTTACCGTTGTCGCCAACCGCACGCGTTGGTATTGAGATGGTGGTTTTACGCATGTTGGCATTTAGGCCTGCAGAGCAAAGCGTAGCAACGGCTATCTCTACTCAGTCGACAAGCCCTGTTGCTGCGCCGGTTCAGAGTCAAGCTCAGCCGGTTAGTCAACCAGCGCCAACGGCCGCTCCGAGACAGCCGCAGATGCAGCAGGCTCCTCAAGCGATGCAGCAGCAACCTGCACAACAAGCTCCGCAGCAAAGTCCGGCTCAGTATCCGAATTCACAAGGCTACCCTGAGCATTCTGGTCATCAAGGTTATCCAGAACAGGATTACCCGCAAAGCCAGTATGATGCACCGCCAGCTTATGACGAACGTCCTAGCTACGGTTCAGAGCAGCCAATGAGCCCTATGCCTCAGCAGCAAGCGAGCTATCAGAATCAAGCTCCGGCTCAGCAACAAAACGTTGCACCGTCTGCTCCAGAAGGGCAGCCTGCACGTCCGGCATCACCTGTCAGTGGTTTACGCCATCAATTACGCTCTCAGCGTAGAGGTAACGCAGCACAGGATAGCAAAGGTTCAGCGCCAAAAAAGGCTAAAGCGGCACCAGTTAAAACTTCAGTTCTTGACCGAGTTGCTCAGCAACACGGTAGTTCTGAGCGGGTGTCGCCAGCTTCTTTACCAACCTCTCCGACAGAAAATGTTACCAATGATAATGAACCTTATCGCTGGAAACCGTCTAAACCTGTTGTAAAAGAGGCGAGCAAAGAGCTTACACCAACTCAGATCAAGCGAGCGTTAGAGCACGTCAAAACTCCGGAAATGGTAGAAAAGCTGCTTAATGAGTCGATTGCTCAAGATGAATGGTCTGCCACGATTCAAAAACTAGAGACAGCTAAGCTCGTTGAACAGTTAGCGTTGAACTCTGTATTTACTAAGAATGATACATCGATAACGTTAACCTTGAGATCGAGCCAGGCTCACTTGAATACGGATCGAGCGCAGAGTGAACTGTTACAGTCTCTGAATACGGTACTCGGAGAAGAGTGTCACTTGAGCGTCGAAATCGGCGATGGTGGTGAAACACCACTAGAATTACGAGAAAGGCTGTACCAAGGTAAGTTGAAAGACGCGTTTACCAGTTTGGAAAACGATGCCAACGTACAGTTTATCGAAAGACGCTTCGCCGCAGAGCTCGACAGAGATAGTGTTCGTCCTATCTAACGTTAATTTTGATTTAGTGATGGGCGTATCATCTTAGATACGCCGATCGAAGAACTGAACACTGAGGGGTTGAATCACACTGCTTTAACCCCCATTTAAGCGCTTATAGCTTAATAAATTTTAATAAACCAATTAGACCAGAGAGTATTAACATGTTTGGTAAAGGCGGTATGGGCAACATGATGAAGCAAGCCCAGCAAATGCAAGAGCGCATGCAAAAGCTTCAAGAAGAAATCGCAAATATGGAAGTAACAGGTGAATCTGGTGCTGGCCTTGTAAAAGTAACAATCACTGGTAGCCACAGCGTTCGCCGTGTTGATATCGATGAAAGCCTAATGGAAGACGATAAAGAGATGCTTGAAGATCTTATCGCTGCTGCTTTCAACGATGCGGCTCGTCGTGTTGAAGAAACTCAAAAAGAAAAAATGGCTAGCATCACTGGCGGAATGCAACTTCCACCAGGCATGAAGATGCCTTTCTAAGCGACTTATTTCTAAGGGTTCGTTCTTGCCTTACTTGAGCGGACCGTTATTTGAAAATTAGAACGGTTAAATATGCGTACCAGTCATATGCTGGAGCATTTGATGGAGGCCTTACGTTGTCTACCTGGGGTTGGCCCCAAGTCGGCTCAGCGTATGGCCTTTCATTTGTTACAGCGCGATAGAAAAGGCGGCCTTCAGTTGGCTGATGCTCTTAGCCAAGCAATGACTGAAATCGGTCACTGCAATGAGTGCCGTACTTTTACTGAAGAAGATACCTGCCACATTTGTACCAACCCTAAACGTCAGGAAAATGGTCAAATCTGTGTAGTAGAAAGCCCAGCTGATATTGCAGCTATCGAAGCAACTGGCCAATACTCTGGTCGTTACTTTGTGCTTATGGGGCACCTTTCACCACTTGATGGTATTGGTCCAAGTGACATCGGCCTCGATGTTTTGGACTACCGCTTACGTCGTGGTGATATCTCTGAAGTAATCCTAGCGACTAACCCGACTGTTGAAGGGGAAGCGACAGCACATTACATCGCCGAGCTTTGTAATGCCCATGAAGTGAACGCTAGCCGAATCGCTCATGGTGTTCCCGTTGGTGGTGAGCTAGAGCTGGTGGATGGCACCACGCTTTCGCACTCATTGCTCGGTCGTCATAAGATCTAAAAAAGCCGCTTGGTGAATCATCACTAAGCGGCTTTTTCTTTTGTTACTCAAAAGCTTTTTTCTTCAACCCTTCTCTTAGCTTAATCCGAGCCACGAACGGCTTTGTATATCACTGCACCAATCACAGCGCCGATAATCGGAGCAACCCAGAAGAGCCATAGTTGAGAAACGGCCCAGTCACCAACAAATACCGCTACACCCGTACTTCGAGCTGGGTTCACAGACGTATTGGTTACAGGAATACTGATAAGGTGTATTAGGGTTAAACAGAGACCAATCGCTATAGGTGCAAATCCCGCGGGTGCTTTAGAGTCGGTCGCTCCCATGATCACGAATAGGAATACCATGGTCATCACCACCTCACAGACCAGTGCTGCGGTTAGCGAGTAACCACCGGGAGAGTGCTCTCCAAAGCCATTAGACGCGAAACCTGACGAAACAGCATCAAAGCCAGCTTGGCCGGAGGCAATCACAAATAATACGCCGCCAGCAATAATGCCGCCGAGTACTTGAGCAATGATGTAAGGAGCAACATCTTTGGCATCAAAACGACCACCTGTCCAAAGGCCGATAGTGACAGCTGGGTTGAGGTGGCAACCGGATATATGCCCAATAGCGAAAGCCATGGTGAGCACGGTTAAACCAAAGGCAAGAGAGACCCCAAGCAGGCCAATACCTACATCGGGAAAAGCAGCGGCTAAGACGGCACTACCACAACCACCTAACACCAACCAAAACGTACCAAACATTTCTGCTATATACCTATTCATAACGATCCTTATTAATCTGTACCAGTATCAACAAGATAGTTTAGATTTATCAAAGTTGTGAAATCTTGGGCATATATAAAAAGAAAAATTTTGCTAGGTTATTGCTTCGAGCTCAATAAGGTTATCGAGTGCTTCTTGATCGGTTTTACCACAAACGACAGGGCAAGCCTTGAACTGATGACACACTTTAGGACGTGAGTCTTGACCAAACAGCTTGCAGAGATTCTGTTCATTTAATTGTATGCAGCGCACGCCCGCAGGCTTACCATTCGGCATTCCAGGAATAGCAGATGTAATACTCGGAGCGATACAGCATGCTCCACAACCTAGGCGACATTCCATCAAATTAAACTCACTAAATAACAGGGTGCGCGATAGTAGCAAAAAACAATCGCAGTGACAGCTATTGATTGGATCAAAGAATGAACAATTATTATCCTTGAACTTTTTATGGGCTAGCGGTATAACACGCACCCCAGTAAAAGAGTAAGAAGTAATCCTATGACGAATCCATTTTGGCAAGAAAAAACACTAGAGCAGATGTCCGAGCAAGAGTGGGAATCTCTGTGCGATGGTTGTGGTAAGTGTTGCCTACATAAGCTTATGGATGAAGATAGCGATGAAGTTTACTACACCAATGTCGCGTGTAGCTGGCTTAATGACAAAACATGTTCTTGTAAGGACTACCCAAACCGTTTCACTTCAGGTGAAGAGTGTTTGAAGCTAACTCGTGACAAGATCGACGAGTTTCATTGGTTGCCAGATACGTGTGCTTATCGTCTTCTATCCGAATCTAAGCCGCTTCCAGAGTGGCACCCATTAATTACAGGCTCTAAGTCTGAGATGCATGCTGCGGGTGAAAGCGTCCGCAACAAAGTCGTGTACGAAATTGATGTTGTGGATTGGGAAGACCACATCTTGAACCACCCAAATCGTTAATGATAATAAAAACAGTCGCTCACAGCGGCTGTTTTGCTATTTGGCGTTACCTAAATTTGAAGCTTAAATTCTTAAACGCTTACAACAAAAAACGCCCCGCAGGGCGTTCAGTGAAGCTAGCAAAAAAGATCAGGCTAATTTACTTGCTGTTTGATGTACTCACCAAGCTCTGAGTGATGCATGATTTTTGATACTGGTAATATCTTTTCTGCTGGTCCCCAAGCAAACACATTCACAGGTGTATGGGTGTGTGTGCCTGTACCCCAAACAATGTTTTGACCTGTTGCTTGTTCTCGAGCAAGTAGATTGCCACGGTCGTTATATGGGAAAAATGCATCGAAATCGTTGATGGCAGGAACATTCTCTTCAGAAAGGTATTTGTGTTGCGCCAATCGATATGGGTTTGGCTTACTTGCGAGTACCTTTTTCGCTTGTTCTGCGGTGATTGGAAATTCACTATTTTTGTTCACGATCTCAGCGAATTTCTCAGGCGTTTGTGCAGCTTTGTCGAGTTTTTGATACTCACTGATCATGCCGTAGTAGCTTTGTTTCTGATTGTATAAACCATCAAGAATATCGAATGCACCGAAGTTAAAGTTTGGCGCATAATCACGATCGGCAAAGGCTTCACCTGGGCGCTTTTGTGGCTTTGGTAGTTCACTTGATGAATAGCTAAAACCGAAAGAGCCGGTTTCATGGTCTGCAGTAACGATTACGATAGTGTCTTCACGATCTTTTGCCCATTCGTATACCGTTTGAATGGCCTCATCAAACTTAAGTAGCTCGTGCAGCATAGTTCCTGCATCATTACTGTGCCCAGCCCAATCTATCTGACCGCCTTCAACCATTAGGAAAAAGCCATCTTCATCTTTTGATAAGACGTTAAGCGCTTTTTGCGTCATCTCTTTTAAGCTAGGTTGTGTGCGTTCGCCACTCAGCTTTTTATTGCTATATGCGATGCCATCGTCCATGCCAGAGTACGCGAATAGACCAAGTAATTTGTCGCCGTTAGCGTTGTCGAGCATATTGCGGTTAAACGCTAACTGATAGCCATCTTTCTGGGCTTCAGCAAGAAGATTTCGGTCATCTTTACGTTTTGACTTGAGGTAAACGTCACCTTGGGTCAGTTGCTCAAGTTGTTTGTAGGTTTCGCCTTTGTCATTTGTTGACTTCGGGATCCAGTGACGCAGCCCGCCAGAAAGCATCACGTCGACGCCTGTTTCCAGCATATCGCTAGCAATATGGTTTTCTAGCGAGCGGTGTGGCTGATGCGCGGCGAATGCGGCAGGTGTTGCGTGGGTTAAGCGCGTATCGGAAACCAGCCCTGTTGCTTTACCCGCTTTTTTTGCTTTCTCTAGTACGGTTTCTACATGATTGCCTTGGGAGTCAATACCAATAACTTCTGAACCTGTATAGATACCTGTAGCAAACATGGTTGCGGAACAAGCAGAGTCGACCACAATCGCATCTTCTGGGTGGGTAAGAGATGAACCAATCACGCCTTCTTGAGCAAGCTGATAAAGGGCGGTCTTTTGACCTTTATAGATTGAGTTAGGTGCTTGGTTTGCATAAGTCTCCAATAAGCCAACTTGTTGAGGTCCCATACCATCGCCAATCATTAGAATGACATTTTTGATTTCTGCTGAAAGTACATTGAATGAGAGTGTTGACGTTGCCACTGCGGCGATAACAGGTTTTATAAGGTGCTTCATTGTTTGTCCCTTTTTATATAAGCGGGGTGATTAAAACACCCGAATGTGTCAACTCTGTTTCATATTTATTTCATAAATATAAAGTTGAGTAATAGCTCAAACTATTTGGAACAGAAATAAAAAAAGGCTCACATCACTGTGAGCCTTTGGCTTATTTAGGAGGGCCCAAACTCGTGGGCAGCGTCATGGCTAAAGTCAAGCAAGCGGTAGTTCTGCAACCACTTGGTTGAACGCGATTCGAGCATTCTGAGCCTGCTCAGATAACTCGACCTTTTTCGCTTGTGCAGCACTAAGATTACTCTCGGCCTGCTCAAGTGCTTGCTGCAGGTTCTCTGGTAACTCGTGAGTTTCCATTTGTGAACCTTGTTCTAGCACATAAGCGCGAATTTCTTTTTTCACTGCTGCTAGTTCTGTATAAGCAACACGCTCAAGCTCTGCAGCTTCTTGTGCAGCGTCTCTCTCTTTCTCAAACTGAGCCAGTGCCATACCTTCAGCTGACCATGGATCCATGTCTGGCAGCTCTTCGATATTGATGGTTGGTTCGATGTATGCATCTTGGTGACGTAAATCGAGGCTAGTTGCGCGCACTGCTGAAATCATCAACATCACAGAGATAGCCAGTAGCGGTAGGCCACCAACAATCGCTGCAGTTTGTAACGTACTCAAGCCACCTAGGAACATCAGAATCGTTGGTAAGAACGACAGTGTGAATGCCCAGAACATACGGTTCCAACGCATTGGTTCTTCTGTCACGTTGTTCTGAACAACAGAAGCAAGGATGTATGAGATAGAGTCAAAGGTAGTCGCAGTGAAAATGATACACAGTAGTGTAAATACCGCGATAACGATTGTGCTCATCGGTAACTGTGCCAGCATCGAGAAGATAGCCTTAGTTGCGCCTTCATTGTTTAGTACAGCTACAACATCTAGCTCGCCAGACAGTTGTAGAGACAGGCCGTAGTTGCCCAAGATCATGAAGAATAGGAAACAACCTAGCGAACCAAAGAAGATAGAACCTGACACCATTTGTTTGATGGTTCGACCGCGAGAGATACGCGCTACAAATAGACCCATACTTGGCGCAAATACTAGCCACCATGCCCAGTAAAAAATCGTCCAGTCTTGTGGGAAGTGCGTATTTTCGAATGTGCCGTAGCCACCAAATGGTTCAGCCCATGTCGCCATCACGAAGAAGTTAGACAGCAGACGACCAATCGAGTCTAAGCCGGTTTCCAGCATGAAGATCGTTGGACCAGCAATCAGTACGAAAGCCAATAGACCCATTGCACCCCAGAAGTTGATGTTACTTAGGATCTTAATGCCTTTTTCCAAACCCGCGTAAGACGAGTAAGCAAAAATAGCAGTACAGACCAAAAGAACCGTCACTTGTGTTAGGTTGTTTTTCGGTAGGCCAAACAGGTGATTCAAGCCTTCGGTGATTAGAGGTGCTGCTAAACCTAAGGTTGTTGCTGCGCCACCTAATAGGCCGAAAATGAATAGGATATCAACGATCTTTCCTGGTACGCCTTTACTACGGTGTTCACCAAGAACAGGCATTAGTGCACTTGAGATCTTTAGAACAGGTTGTTTACGCACGTAGAAGAAGTAAGCGATAGGAATTGCCGGGATTAGGTAGATAGACCATGCGATTGGTCCCCAGTGGAACAGGCCGTAGGTCGCTGCCCAGCGTACTGCTTCTTCACTGCCAGGTTCTAGTTGGAAAGGAGGTGATTGGTAGTAGTAAGCCCACTCAATACAGCCCCAGTACAAGATACTTGCACCGATACCACCACAAAATAGCATGGCAGCCCATGAAGCAGTTTTAAACTCAGGCTCTTCATCAGCTTCGCCGAGTTTAATTTGTCCCATATCACTGAACACCACGTACACCATAAATGCACAGGCTGCGAGACCTAGCGCTAGATATAGAAAACCAAGTTGATCAGTCATGAATGTTTTCGCAACCGCAATCCAGTCTGCGCCTTGAGCAGGGAACAGAATGAGCGGGAAAACTATCGTGAGGAGGAGTGCAATCGCACCAAAGAAGGTTGGCTTATCAATAAGCTCAAAAGTGTTTTTCACGAGTATTATTCCATTAAAATGAGAGCGGAATTATGGAATGAACTCGTTTTTCTGACCTAATCGGGTCTATTGTCGTGACGACAAATCGTTTTTATTTTGAATAAAATACGTTCAAAGGACTCAGCGGGTAAGGCTATATTAGAGCAAGAAGAATACCGCCTACGGTTGCCGCTGCGGACAGGTATTGCCCCGCTGAATAAGAACCGTCATCCTCTTCTTCGATCTTATCTGGGTGATCCATACCTAGAGCGCCGTGAGCGAAAGACTCGACTTTATCGGTGACTGTCGCGTTTTCTGCTTCAACTTTCTTCGCTTCTTTATCGATTTCTTTAAGGGCAGATAAGAGTGCTTTGCCCTCTTCAGAAAGCTTAACCGTATTTTGCTCAACCTTAAGCGGCGCAGGCTTTTCAGCTTCGCTATCTTGACTCTTAGTGTTCATCTGCGAAGGTGAATATAGCTGAGTATTACTCGTTCCTACTGGCGTCATATAGCTCTCCTTACCTATCCTTAAACATAGTATCGGCAGAGGTGTGAAAAACTTGTGCAATTAATCATCGATAGTGATGTTTTTTATTCGCACATTACATTTTCTTCTGCTTAATCAAAACTGCTTGGTATTTAAGCAATTCCTATGCCGATACCCATGTTCAACTTAGGAAGCTAAGCGAGCTTAGTCACATTGTAGGTCTGAGCTGCGTTTAGACAGGTGTTTGTATGCCTTCATACGGTTCTCTTTCTGAACAAAACGTACGGGTGGAGACAGCACTTGCAGTTGGTAATCACTCGAATCTGAAGACAAGGCGTCAACAGGTGTGATGATGGCAACTTTCAGGTCAGGATTGCGACGCGAGATAGAAGCGGCTGTGCCTAAACCACCTTCAGTATGGAACTTACCAGCGACATGAATCACCTGTTTGTCTGGGTTCGTTGCTAGGTAATCGACAATTGATTCCGCCATGGTTTCATCCCAAGTTACTTGAGCGGCAAACTGCTTTTCAGTTTGTTCAGGCGTACCGTGGTGCATCGATGCCATGAACTTGTCTTTGTATGGGCTATCGCCAGTATTCACCTCTGCTGCTACCCAATCTCTCTGTTCCGAAGAAAGCTGCTCTAGGTACGGTAACCCTTTACGGCCAATACATTGAACGAAAGGCTTTGGTGCGTTTGCTGCGATAACATCTAAATTATTGGCTTTTGCGAACTCTACTAGTGCGCGGTAATCGCTTTCGTAATTTGGCCAAGCGGCAGCCTTGGAGATAAGCACCTGTTCACCAATCTTACCGTTTAGGTATTGGTTAAGCGTGTCTTGGTGCTCTCGGGTAAACTGCTCCATTGATAGGGCAATGTTTGAATCTGCGTTTTGACGCGCTTTTAAGAAATCAGTTTGAAAGCGGTGAATGGCAGAGTGAGTGTGCCATTCGCCAATAAGAATAACGTCAGCATCTAGCAGCTCTTGAGGTAAAGCGTTGAGAGAGAGTGCTTCGCCTTGTGGTGAGGCAAACTGGTAATCGTAGTACGTGGAAACGGTTTCCGGTTGAACCACTTTTTGAGAAGTGTTTTCTGAAGGTTGATTAGCACAAGCTGTGAGAAGAGTGGCTAATCCGATAAGAATAATACGTTGCATGAAATGCCTCCTTGAAGAACACGCATACTAAAGGAGGCAAGAAGAGAATTCAATGCAAACGATAATCAATATCAATTAAATCTATTTGCGATACACTCTTAGCATAAAGTCAGCTTCACAGTTGAATTGCTCTGCGTTGGTGAGTTGTTGTTTAAACTCTTCAGTCGCTTTCCAAGCAAACGGCGTCATCTGTAGCAGGTCGAATGCATCTGACCCCGATAGTTCCATCATATAGTTTAGATGCTCTTGGTGCTCAAGAGTAAAACCTTCGATCAATTCAGGATCTTCATCGTGTAAACGCACACCATCATAAATGGCGTCACGCAACTGATATAGGTGTCGGCTTGCTGGTGTTACTGTAATCACGACACCATTATCTTTGATGGTACGTTGCAGCTCTTCTGCCTTACATGGCGCATAAATGCGTAGAATGCCGTCTAAGCTGTTTTCAGCGAAGGGTAGTCGATGGCTAGAGGCAACAGAGAAGTCGACTGCTGGGTAGCGTTTAGCGGCGTATTTGATAGCAACCTTAGAAATGTCTAGGCCAAAAATCGCGCCGTTCTTATCTTGAAGATTCAACGCGATTTCATTGGTGTAATATCCCTCGCCACAGCCAATATCCAATAGGCTAGGATCTGTGTCTGGCAGGTAGCTGGAGCATAATCCGACTACCGCTTGGCGCATTGGATCGTAATGGTTGCTTTCAAGGAAGCGACGACGTGCTTGCATCATCTCTTTGTTGTCACCTGGATCTTTTGAACGTTTATGATGCGCAGGCATCAAGTTGACGTAGCCTTCTTTTGCTAAATCGAACTGATGGTTCTTTTCACACTTAAACGTACGATCGTGTTGAGATAAAGGTTGGTGACACAGGGGGCATTGGTAGTGCATGACGATCTCAGAGCATAGAGTAGGACGGCAAATTCTATCAAAAAGGGCTCCGTCAGGCTAAATAAAAAAGCCGCCAATAGTGGCTCTGGAGATACGGAGTATTAGGCCTGACAACATTAAAAATCATTGCTTCGATTTCGGTCACGTTTGTCTGCGGTTTTTCTGGGTATGGTTCACTCTTTCCTAGCGTGAATAAGAAACTGATATGACAAAGAAAATTATCCTCGATACAGACCCAGGCATCGATGACGCAATGGCAATTCTATTTGCTGAAGCTCACCCAGAGATTGAGCTGATGGGAATTACGACGGTTTATGGCAATGCGACGATAGATAACGGTACTCAGAATGCGCTTTATCTGAAGCAAAAGTTTGGTATGAATGCGCTGGTGGCAAAGGGTACTGATAAGCCATTAGTCAGAGACCCAGTTGGTGCTACCGTGGTCGTGCATGGTGAAGCTGGCTTTGGTGATGTAAAAGCACCGAGTTCACTAGAGGTTAAAGCGATTGAGAAGCCCGCTTATCAGTTCATTATTGATAGTGTTCGTGCTGAGCCGGGAGAGATCACACTCGTGGCGGTTGGTCCTCTCACTAACCTTGCTCTGGCATTGGAAGCCGCTCCTGACATTGTCGATTTGGTTAAGGAAGTGGTCATTATGGGTGGAGCCTTTGGCGAAAATGACCACAGGGGCAATGTGACGCCATTTGCTGAAGCGAACATACACGATGATCCTCATGCTGCAGACAAGGTCTTCACAGCATCATGGCCTGTGACGGTTATCGGGCTTGATGTGACAGAGGAGAGCTTCTTTACTGCTCAATATTTGGATGATTTAAGAGATGATGCTGGAGAGGTAGGGCAGTTCATCTGGGATGTAAGCCGTTACTATTTGAAGTTCTACTCAGAAAAGGTGGGAATGGAAGGCTGTCATGTTCACGATCCATCAGTCATTGCTTATGTTATCCAACCTTCTTTGTTTAAGTGCCGAAGTGGTGCAATTAGAGTTGTGACAGATGGTCCTGCTGAAGGTATGACCATCCAGAAAAGCGACCAACGCAAATACATGAATGATGAGTGGAGCTCATTCCCGGCGCAGAAGGTCGGCGTTAAAGTAGACGATGAAGCGCTGCTGTCACTCTATAGAGAGACGTTAGTTCGATATTCTCAGAGTTAAGTTTAATCGTTAGCCGATTGAGAGCAATAAAAAGGCCGGAGTGAACCGGCCTTTAATGTGTCTTGCGTAGCGAACTGATTACAGAATCAATTCCTGAATAAGGTTACTGAACAGAAATCGTTGTAATCAGCTGGTGGTTCTCGCCAGGCTGAAGTGTTTTACCTGCCTCTAAACTTGGCGCGTGCAGTGTTGATTCAACACATAGCATGGTTAGGTAACCGTCGTCTTGCATATCACCCATACCAGCAGCACCTTCGGCCCACGGGTTCCACAAGACCGCAGAGTTATGGCCTTGGTTTTCAACTGTTAAAGTACGCTCAAGTTTTTTGTCCGCAACTAAGATTTGCGCTTCTGGCTGAGTGTACACTCGGTCAATGGTGTCGGTTAGCACAAGCTCAGCACCGCCTTGGCAGATCTTGCCACCTTGTAAGCTGTCGATGTACTCAGCACCCATACCTGTGGTGGTTGTGTTATGGATGTCTGCAACGTTTAGGTAAGTGTGCAGCGCACCAGAGAAAGTCCATGGTTGCTCATCGGTATTCTTCACATCCAAAGTCACTTTAAGCTCATCGCCAATCTCAACATTTAAGCGAGCATCGAACTGATGAGGCCATACTGCTAACGTCTCTTCGCTAGGCTTCAGGCCTAAGCTGACAATCACACCCGCTTCACTTTCTCGGTGCTCAACTAATTGCCATTCACTTGAGCGTGCAAAACCGTGCGCAGGTGCCGCAATGCGACCAAACCAAGGCCAACATACTGGAATACCACCACGCAATGCTGTTTTGCCATCAAACTTAGCTTGTTGACTCATCCAAATCAGGTCTTCTTGACCTTGTGGTTGGAACGACACAACATGACCGCCAAACAGTGAAATCGCGGCATTTGCCTTCTCGTGGATAACACGAACTAGTTTTACACCTTGGTGCTCAACGATAGTCACGTTATCAGAAAGTACAGTCAGTGCAGGTAGAGTAGATAAATCCATTACATGATCCTTCTAAGGAAATTGAATTCAAATGCTGACTAGAGCGGTGCTTGTACTCTCATGCTTAACAAGCAAGAGTCAGTATTAGAATTGAATTTTGCGTTTGGGCTATCTAGATAAACTTAGATAGATGAGGTTTAAAAGATAGCAGGTATTAAAAAGGCGACACTAAGGTCGCCTTTTTCAAAGTCTGCTCAAAACAGTCTTTGCTAATGCTTATCTAAAGCTATTTCTAAAAAGAAATTACTTAGAGATGTGAGCGATTAGGTCAAGAACTTTGTTTGAGTAACCGATTTCGTTGTCGTACCAAGATACAACTTTAACGAATTTGTCAGTTAGAGCAACACCAGCTTTAGCATCGAATACTGAAGTGTTAACTTCGCCGATGAAGTCTTGAGAAACAACTTGGTCTTCAGTGTAACCTAGAACGCCAGCCATTTCGCCTTCAGAAGCTTCTTTCATTGCAGCACAGATTTCTTCGTAAGAAGCAGCTTCTTTTAGGTTAACTGTTAGGTCAACTACAGAAACGTTAGCTGTTGGTACACGGAAAGCCATACCAGTTAGAAGGCCGTTTAGTTCTGGAAGAACAACGCCTACAGCTTTAGCAGCACCAGTTGAAGATGGGATGATGTTTTGAGAAGCACCACGGCCACCGCGCCAGTCTTTAGCAGAAGGACCATCTACAGTTTTTTGAGTTGCTGTAGTAGCGTGAACTGTAGTCATTAGACCAGACTCGATGCCCCACTTGTCGTTAAGAACTTTAGCGATAGGTGCAAGACAGTTAGTAGTACAAGAAGCGTTAGAAACGATGTCTTGACCAGCGTAAGTTGCTTGGTTAACGCCCATAACGAACATTGGAGTTGCGTCTTTAGAAGGACCAGTAAGAACAACTTTCTTAGCACCAGCAGTGATGTGCTTACGTGCAGTCTCGTCAGTTAGGAAAAGACCAGTTGCTTCAGCAACAACGTCTACGTCGATTGCATCCCACTTAAGATCTTCTGGGTTACGCTCAGCTGTAACACGTACAGTTTTACCGTTAACGATTAGGTTACCGCCTTCAACTTCAACAGTACCGTTGAAACGGCCGTGAGTTGAGTCGTACTTCAGCATGTATGCCATGTATTCAACGTCGATAAGGTCGTTGATACCAACAACTTCGATGTCATTGCGCTCTTGCGCTGCACGGAATACGAAACGACCGATACGGCCAAAACCATTAATACCTACTTTGATAGTCATTGTAGTTGCTCCACAACTTAATTTCTGATTAAAGATAACTGGTAGTAAAATTACAGAATCCAGTCTAAATCTGCAATAGATAATCCGACTTAACTTGTTTAATGTCAAAAAAAAGCGACGCTTTTCTTAACAATTGAGTGTAAGTGGTTGAAAATTGACCATTGCTAGTGGTTCTGCACCCTTCCAGTTGGGTAAAATACCTCTAAATGACGATTCACTTATGAGTGTATATGTACAATGTTTTCTTGTGAGAAAGTATGTGCTACAAAACGACTCATATGCAAGCCTTTATAGAAAAAAGTAAATATAATAAATGAGAATGTGGAGAGATATTAACGTGATTCAAAAGGAAGAAAAGATGATAAAGCCTGATGAATACTGGCGTGAACGCCTAACTGACGATGAGTACGAAGTGTGTCGTCTACGTGGTACTGAAGCCCCTTATAGCGGTAAGTTACTACATAACCACAAGACGGGAGTTTACAGCTGCACATGCTGCCAAGCCCCATTATTCCTGTCGGATAACAAATATGATTCTGGGTGCGGGTGGCCGAGCTTCGATGCTCCTGTAAACGATACAGCAATACGCTATATAGAAGATCTAAGTCACGGAATGAAGCGTGTAGAGATTCGTTGTAGTGCCTGCGATAGCCACCTAGGTCACGTTTTTCCTGATGGTCCGAAGACAACTGGCGAACGTTTTTGTGTTAATTCTGTGTCGTTAATTTTCAACAAAAATGACGAAAGTACGAAATAACTTGTCACTATTGTTTAATCCTTACAGATCGCATTTGTCGATGAAATTGCAATGAACAGCCCAAGATTTCAGCGTTAACTCTAGTACAAATAAAAACAGCTACCATGATGGTAGCTGTTTTATTTTCAATTTGTTGAAGAGGCTATTTGGTCGCCTAAGATTACTCGTAGCTCTTTACAACAGCAGGGCTGTAAACGCCGTCTTCAATGGCTTCGACAATCTTGTCTGCGTCTTTATTCAACTGCTTATATTTTGGCTTTTCAAAGTGATAGAGAACAGCGAGCTCAGACTCCGATGCGATAGGCACATTAAAGTCTTTAGCGACCATTGCCCATACATACGCTTCTTCCATATTGCCTAGGCTGTGGTTAATGCTAGCCATCGACTTAAAAATTTCAGTGTTGACGTTCGAGTTACTCGATAAGGTCAATGCGTTATTAAGCAGTTTTAACGTCTTCACATGGTCTCGAGTGGTGTAAAAGGTTGCTAGGGCATACTGCATCTCTGCCGTATTCAACGCTTCTGTTCCTTCTAGTTGTAAGAAGCTGCGTCTTGCGTTGGTATCCCCGTTTTGTGACCACAAGAAATAGAGCGTTTCTGGCGTGTCTGATTGAGACAGTTCACTGACAATGCGTTCCGACTCTTCAATGCTGTGCATTAAAGAAGTAAAGCGACGCTCTTGAAGTTTAGATTGATCAATCGTTTCTATCTGCGCGGCAAGCTCAAGACATTTTTTATAGGCTGTGACCAATTCGAACTCTTTGATCTTATTGATTTCGGTTGGTTGTTTTTGAACTTCAAAGCGATGCCAGATAAGGTCGGTACGCGCTACACGGCACTGTCCGTCGTTCATGTTCAGCTGTTCACAGCGCAACCCAGGATTGCTCTGGCACAACTGATCGGTATTTTTGTTGCCCTCAAGACACCCAACCAGAGTGAAAGGTAATAGGCTAATTGCCAACCATTTCATAATTTTCATATTCCTTCACTTGTGATCAAATGCACTTATTATCGGTCAGGTTCTTGACTCAATTCTGTTAAGAGTTATTTTCTGGTGAAAATTGTTAACACTAAGGCTTTACCATGGATGCAGAACAACTTCTTAGCGCAATGACACCCGAGGTCTACGAACGTTTAACCTACGCAGTTGAAACGGGTAAATGGCCAGAAGGAACAGCGCTTTCTAAAGAGCAGCGCGATTCGTGTATGCAGGCGGTTATGTTATACCAATCTAAACATAACTCTGAAGCTCAACACATGACAATTGCCGCTGGTGGCGAAATTAGCTTTAAGTCTAAATCTGAACTCAAAAAACAGTTTAAGTCAGATCAAGAAGATATTGTAAGAGTTAACCCAAATCATTAGGCTTTAAATTACAACAAAGGGGTGGCGCAGTACCACCCCTTTTACGTTAAGTCGTTTATTTATAAGTAATAAAACGATTTAGCTCACGTTAAACTGCTGCTCACATCATAGAAGAGCAGCGGCTCAAGATGAACCTTAACGAGCTTACAAGCTCATCTCACCACGCAGTACTTGCTGCATCTGAGTTTTCACTTCTTCGTAGCTTAGGTTTTGGCTTAATAGGTAATGAAGTTTCGCTAGTGCCGCTTCCGGAGTCATATCATAACCACTAACAACCCCAGCTTCTGCTAAAGCACAGCCCGTCGCATAGCCACCCATGTTCACTTTACCTGCTAAACATTGAGTTAGGTTTACCACGATAACACCGCGCTCTGATGCGTCTTTTAGGTGCTGAAGTAGCTCTGGGTTTTGTGGTGCATTACCAACACCAAAAGTCAGCAGGATCATTGCGTTAACAGGTTGTAGTAACGTGTTACGGATCACTTCGTGTGAGATGCCTGGGTACATAGTGATTACGCCGATTGGTTGCGGTGTAATGTTATGAACCTTGAACTTCCCTTCAGGTTGCTCGTTGACTACAACGTTGTTGCTTAGCTGGATATTGATACCAGCTTCCAACAGCGGATTAAGGTTTGGAGAGGTAAACGCATTGAAGCCATCAGCATGTGATTTAGTGCTGCGGTTACCACGCATTAATTTGTTATTGAAGAACAGTGTCACTTCGTTGATTGGGTAATTCGCCGCGATGTGTAGTGCATTCAATAGGTTTGCTTGGCCGTCAGAACGTAGCTCAGCAAGTGGGATCTGAGAGCCGGTTACAATCACTGGTTTGCCAAGGTTTTCTAGCATGAAAGACAACGCAGAAGCGGTGTACGCCATGGTGTCAGTACCGTGCAGGATAACGAAACCATCGTATTTGTCGTAGTTCGCGCGGATGTCATCAGCGATAGTCTGCCAATCAAGTGGCGTCATGTCTGAAGAGTCCATCAATGGCGAGTATTCGTGGATGGTGTACTCAGGCATCTCTGGGCGATGGAATTCAGGCATACCAGCAAGCTGTTTATCCATGAATCCAGCAACAGGGACATAGCCGTGATCATGCGATTTTTGCATGCCGATTGTGCCGCCGGTGTACGCGATATAGATGTGTTTTCTTTCCATGGCGATTATTACTTTAGTGTGATGTAGGGAACAGGTGGGCGATTATAGCGAATTATTATGTAATAAAAAGAGGCGCCTCACACAGAGGCGCCCCTTGATAATAAAGCGTTGAGCTTAAATTATTGAACTTGGCAGTTTAAGCAAAAAGCGTAACGGCCTTGTGGGTCGTTAAAGTTGCTTAATAGTTGGCTATCTTGAGCTAACTGCTGCGTAACCGGCTGCAAACTGCTTGGTATCATTGACTGAATATCAAGGCCAATCGACATCTGAACTTGGTTCATAAATTCTTGAATAAACTGCTCAGTGGCTGAAAGTGGCTCTTCTACCCAGTAGATGTTGTAGCTTTCGAGTTCTGCAAGTGAAGCGGCGGCTGCAATCGCGTCATCGAAGTCACCAATTTCATCGACTAAACCGTTTTGCATAGCGTCTTGACCTGTCCATACGCGACCTTGAGCAATTTTATCGACCGCATCAACATCCATTCCACGGTTTTCTCCAACTAGACCGATGAATCGGCGGTAGCCATGTTCAATACCCATCTGGAACGCATCTTTCGCGCCCTCAGTTAGGCCGGTGGTGATACCAAGACCTGAGAACGGTGATGTGCCAACGCCATCAGTATAAACACCAATATCATTTAAGCCTTTTTCGAAGGTAGTGATGACACTGAAGATACCAATCGAGCCAGTTAACGTAGTTGGTTGAGCGAGGATCTTGTCTGCGCCCATTGAGATCCAGTAACCACCAGAAGCGGCAAGGCTAGACATTGACACAACTACAGGCTTACCCGCTTGCTTAATCGCTTCTATTTCATTGCGAATAATTTCTGAAGCAAATGCGCTGCCGCCAGGGCTATCCACTCTAAGAACAACGGCTTTAACTTTGTCATCGTTACGAGCTTGGCGAAGTAGAGCCGCGGTTGTATCGCCACCCACGGTGCCACGTGGCTGTTTGCCATCCATAATAGCGCCGCTAGCAACAATCACAGCTACATCGTGTGATTCACTGCTCATGTCTGGAAGCATGGTTGCACGGTACTCGTAGTAGCCAAGTGCGTTGTAACTGTCTTGACCATCACTGCCGAACACATCTGCAAGCTCTAGTCGAACTTGCTGGCGAGTGGCTAGCTCATCCACCAAACCAAGTTTTTCCGCCAGTTTCGCGATATCGCCATCAACAGATTCAAGCTCTTTCAAGAAAGTGTCCATGCTTGGATTGAGTGTCTTCGCATCAATTTGGCGGTTATTGCTCACATCATCAACGTAAGCGCTCCAAAGTTGACCCAACCAACGTGATGCCGACTCTTTGGCTGCGTCAGACATGTCGTCACGAATGAATGGCTCAATCGCTGATTTGTAAGTGCCCACGCGGAACACATGAGTGTTCACATCGAGCTTCTCTAATAAGGTTTTGTAGTAAAGCGAGTAGGCGCTGTAACCTTTAAGAAGTACACCACCATCAGGCGACATGTATACCTTAGTTGCGTAGCTTGCTAGGTAGTATTGGCTTTGGTTGTAGAAGTCACCCACCGCATAAATTGGCTTTCCTGAAGCTTTAAACTCATTTAAGGCTTTAGCGATGTAGCGCAGTTTAGTTAGGTTGGTCTCTGGCAGCTCTTTAAGTGCCAAAACAATACCTGTTACATTGTCATCGTCTTTGGCATAGCGAATGGTTTCAACGATATCAAAGAGAATATTTTCTTTTGGCAGATCTTTGCCCAGCAGCGAACCGGTAACGGAATCCATCGGATTGATATAACGGCTTTGTTCAACAATCGGACCTGACAGGTTTAACACTAAAGCAGATTGTTGTGGCACGGTCGGCGGCGCTGTGTCTGAGTGGAAGTACACAAAGTAGATAACGGCAATACTGAGCAAGAAGATTAGGTTAACAAGCGCAACACGTACAAACGTAATCAGCTTCCATATCCCTTTGAAGATCATGCCTATAAATTTGAATATTTTTTTCATTCTGTCTCCGCAGTGAGATTATGTCGCTTTAACAAGCAGCAGTACCATTAATCTCAATAATATGAACTGCTTAGTATCCTACGATAATTCCCTAATTCAAACTATACCAAGAAGTGTTAATCGATTTATATTCTCATTAAGTGTAGACAGATTAAGAACTTCTGAACGATTAATACCTTCAGCATTATGATCGGTGTTACAAAAATGTAAACGGTTGTTTGAACTTTTGGTGATTGAACTATACTGTGGTCAGACCACAAGGATAAATAATAGAAGTGATGTCTGCCATGTACCCACATTTACTTGAACCACTCGATCTTGGATTTACTCAGTTACGTAACCGTGTATTGATGGGATCAATGCACACCGGCTTAGAAGAGCACAAAGAAGGCCTACATAAACTCGCCGCGTTTTACGAAGAGCGAGCAAAAGGAGGCGTTGGCCTAATTGTTACAGGCGGCTTTTCTCCGAACTTACGTGGCAGATTATCCCCATTTAGTGCTGAATTCAGCAAAGTTAAGCACGCGAAAGCGCACCAAGTTGTTACCGAAGCGGTACATAAGCACGGCGGGAAAATTGCGTTGCAGCTACTTCATGCTGGTCGATATGCGATGCACCCATTCGCGCAGAGTGCGTCAGGTATAAAAGCACCAATCGCCAAGTTTGCGCCAAGTGAAATGAGCCCTCGCCAAATCAAAAAGACCATCAATGCCTTTGCCAACAGTGCCGAACTTGCTCAAGTTGCAGGTTACGACGGCATTGAAATCATGGGCTCTGAAGGCTACTTGATTAACCAATTCATCTGTAAGCGTACCAACATGCGTTACGACGAGTGGGGCGGTTCTTATGAGAAGCGTATGCGTTTCCCGCTAGAGATCGTGAAATCGATTCGCGAAGCTGTGGGCAAGGATTTCATCATTATCTTCCGACTGTCGATGCTAGATTTGGTTGAGCAAGGTAGCACCTTTGAAGATGTTGTGTTGCTGGCTCAAAAGCTTGAAGAGGCGGGCGTTACCATTATCAATACGGGTATTGGTTGGCATGAAGCACGTATCCCAACTATCGCGACACAAGTACCACGTGGTGCTTTCTCATGGGTTACTGAGAAAGTGAAACCGTATGTTTCTATTCCGGTGATCACTTGTAACCGTATCAATACACCTGAAGAAGCAGAACGTATTATCAGCTCCGGTCAGGCCGACATGGTCTCCATGGCTCGCCCTTTCTTGGCTGACCCTGATTTCGTCAATAAAGCCGCGCAAGATCAAGCACAGTTCATCAACACCTGTATTGGTTGTAACCAAGCGTGTCTTGATAACGTATTCAAAGGGAAACGTGCGAGCTGTTTGGTTAATCCACGAGCGTGTCACGAGACTGAAATTGTCGTTCAACCCGCACCAGCGACTAAGACTATAGCAGTTGTAGGTGCAGGCCCTGCAGGTTTAGCTTGTGCGACGACTTTGGCTCAACGCGGGCATAAAGTTGATTTAATTGAGAAAAATGATCGTATAGGCGGTCAGTTTAGACTAGCAATGCAGATCCCGGGCAAAGAAGAATTCAGAGAAACGATTCGTTATTTTGCTAACCAAATAGATGCATCGGGCGTGAACCTGAAACTGGATACTGAAGCTACGTTTGAGATGCTACTTAAGTACGATGAAGTGGTGATGGCTGCGGGTGTTGAGCCAAGAAAATTGAACATTGAAGGTATTGATCACGAGAACGTGGTCGATTATCAAACCTTGATTCGCGAAAAGACACCTGTAGGTGAAAAGGTCGCGATTGTTGGTGCTGGTGGTATCGGTGTCGATGTGGCAACTATGCTCACCGAGCCGACGTCCCATAGTTTAGACGATTGGCTACATGAGTGGGGCATCGATAAGAATATGGAACACCCAGGTGGCCTGTATCCTTACCCGGATTCATTCAGTGACAAAACGGTTTGGGTGATGCAACGTAAAGCGGGTCGTGTTGGTAAAGGCCCGGGTAAAACTACAGGTTGGATTCACAAACGCACACTAGAAAAACGTGGCGTGAATCTGTTGGGTGGCGTGAGCTACAACAAAATTGATGACCAAGGTTTGCATATCAGTGTTGGTAAACAAGATCAGGTATTAGATGCCGATTCCGTTATCGTGTGTGCAGGTCAAGTATCGGTGAGACCATTCGAAGATATGTGGCAAGAGTTTGGTGGCAAACTGCACGTGATTGGTGGTGCTGATTATGCTGGTGAGCTAGATGCTGTGCGCGCTATCCGTCAAGGTGTTGAACTAGCGATTAAGTTATAGAGCCAGTTAGCTAAGTTACTGAGATAGATGTTTGAACAAGGCTCCTAAGTCGTAGATTTAGGAGCCTTTATTGTGTCTAATCTAGTCTATATGGGGAGTCGTTGAGATTTATTATCGTTTGTATTCTGTGCTAAAGTTCAAGTATACAAATAATAAAGAAATAGTAAGGACTTCAAATGGATGCTTTGGATCTACTGCTCAACCGACGCTCTATCGCAAAACTCTCTGATCCGGCACCTGAAGGTGTAGCGTTAGAAAACATCATTAAAGCGGGCTTACGAGCTCCTGACCACGGTGCACTAACACCATGGCGCTTTGTTATCGCGCAAGGTTCAGGGCTACAGAAGCTATCTGACATCTTGGTTCGTGCTGCTGAAGCGGAAGAAAGCGAAGAAGCGGTGATTGAGAAAGTGAAAAAGGCGCCGTTCCGTGCTCCTATGGTAATTACTGTCATCGCTAAAGTAACCGAGCATGAGAAAGTACCAGCGATTGAACAACATCTTTCTGCAGGTTGTGCGGCGCAAGCAATGCAAATGGCGGCTGTCGCTCAAGGTTTCCAAGGTTTTTGGCGCTCAGGCAAATGGATGTTCCACCCAGAAGTTCATCAAGCATTTGGCCTAGAAGGCGACGACGAAATTGTTGGCTTCCTATACCTAGGTACGCCGGGCTGTACACCAATGAAAGTACCAGAGCGCGACTTCTCTAAGTTTGTTGAGTTTTTATAAAGAGCACTGAAGCTGAATAGTGGAATGCTAACTGTATAAACAACCAGTTTTTCTTGATTTATTAGGGTCACATTAGATAATGTGGCCCTAATTGTTTGTAGCATCTGGAAAAACATGTCTCGCCTTATTATTGCTGAAAAACCAAGCCTCGGCCGCGCGATCGCCGCTGCACTGCCAAATCCACAGAAGAAAGACCAAGGGTTCATTAAATGTGGCAACGGTGATGTAGTGACTTGGTGTATTGGACACTTATTGGAACAGGTTGAGCCAGACGCTTATGACGACCGCTACAAGAAATGGAACTTGGCCGATTTACCTATCGTGCCAGAGCAATGGCAGTTAAGGCCTCGTAAGACATCGAGTAAACAGCTCACGGTGATCCGAAAGCTATTGAAGGACGCCACTCAAATTGTTCACGCCGGAGACCCGGATAGAGAAGGGCAGCTGCTGGTTGATGAAGTGATTGATTACTGCAAGGTATCTAAAGCCAAGAAAGAGTCGATGGAAAGGCTGCTGATTAGTGATTTGAACTTACCAGCCGTGAAGCGTGCACTTTCTCAAATGCGCAGCAATCGCGACTTTATCCCTCTTTCTGTTTCAGCATTGGCACGCTCTAGAGCTGATTGGCTGTATGGCATGAACATGACTCGCGCTTATACCTTGCTGGGTCAAAAAGCCGGTTACCAAGGCGTTTTGTCGGTAGGGCGTGTGCAGACACCAGTACTTGGTTTGGTGGTGAGACGTGATGAAGAGATTGAAAACTTCATTCCTAAAGATTACTTCACTTTGCATGCCTTGATTCCTTACCAAAATAACGGACAGAGCTTTGATATTCGCGCTCGCTGGAAACCAAGTGAAGCCTGTAAGCCGTGGCAAGACGAAGAAGGCCGTGTACTCAATCGAAAGTTGGTTGAAAACGTCGCTCAGCGAATCGCGAACCAACCTGCAACTGTCACAGAGTCAGAGCAGAAGCAAAGTAAACAAGCTGCGCCACTTCCTTACTCTCTGTCTGCCTTGCAGATTGATGCCTCCAAACGTTTTGGCATGAGTGCTCAGCAGGTGTTGGACACCTGTCAGTCTTTATATGAGAAGCACAAGCTTATCACTTACCCACGTTCCGATAGCCGCTACCTTCCTAAAGAGCACTACCCTCAGCGAGAGTCGATCGTAGACGCCATCGCCAATAATGCGAAAGAGCTACAAAGTGGTGCTCAAGGCGCGGATCTCTCACTGAAATCAAAAGCATGGAACGACAGTAAGGTCGATGCTCACCACGCAATCATCCCAACACCGAAGAAATCATCGGTGAATGGTTTGTCTGCCAATGAGATGAAAATCTATCAACAAATCGCACGCCAGTATCTGATGCAGTTCTACCCACCGGCTGTGTTTGCGGACGCTAAGTTAGTGTTTGATATCGCTGGTGGCGTGTTCATCGCAAAAGGACGTCAGCTTATCAACCCAGGTTGGAAGGTGTTGATGGGTAAAACAGACACCGAAGAGAAAAGTGATGGTACTGATACGGTTCCACCGCTCGATAAAGGAACGGTGTTGACCTGCCGCGAAGGTGTCATTGGAGACAAGAAAACCGAGCCGCCGAAGCACTTCACAGAAGCGACACTGCTCCAAGCGATGACAGGTATTGCGCGTTTTGTCGCGAATAAGGATCTGAAAGCGATTTTGAAAGAGACCGATGGTCTTGGAACAGAGGCGACTCGTGCGGGCATTCTCGATACGCTATTTAAAAGGCAGCTGCTAACGCGCCAAGGTAAAAGCATTCATAGTAGCCCAGCAGGTAGAGGTTTGATTCATGCTCTACCTGAGGATTCGACCTTTCCAGACATGACAGCGCACTGGGAGCACCAGCTGCAAGGTATGGCAGAACGAAATCAAGCGTACCAACCTTTTATGCAAGCGCTGGAAAGCAAGATTGATGGCCTAATGGGGCGAGTGAAAACAGGGGAAGTACCTGAATCACTCCGTCATCTCCCTAAAGTCGAAAGACCCGCTTTTAAACGTCGTAAAGGTGGCAGTGCGAAGAAGTCTTATGCCAAGAACGGTTCGTATGCTAAGAAAGGCAATTCCGCTAAGAGGGGCACTAAAAGCTAGTACTTATCGGTAGAGGGATTAACGTCCGACCTTACGACCACAACGTTTAAACAATTGTTGCCAGTAATCAACATGACGGCGAGTTGATGCGCGAAAGGCTCGGTGCGTATCTTGGATGGGGAAGTAGTAGCTGTGGAGTTCTGGTTGAGCGTCAAACATTGCCAGTTGCGGAGCGAGCTGTTGATAGTAGCCATCCAGTTGCGCCATGTAAGGTTGTACCTTGCCAATGTATTGTTGCTCGAATACGTTGTTGAGGTAACGGAACTTAGTGGTGTCTCGTTGTTTTCCGCAGATGATATTGGCATCAAAAGTAGTGAGTTGCTTGGTGATGGTATCGAGTTCAACCGACGCACGAGCAAGCGAATAATACAGATCCCCAAGGGTAGAGCTCTTCTCTAACACCTCTTGCACCTCTGTGGTTTTGCCCGAAACAAGTGGTGTATTTAACGAATGGTTAAGATGCTCCAAGGCGTCGCTCGTCTGCCTTACTTGTTGACCAATATCCTGACGTAGCCACTGGCTACCACGCATCTGTGACTGCATGGCATCGCTAGCATAAATCAGGTTCCATTGATGGAGCGGAAACTGAGCGAGCTTCTGTTGCTCGATCCGTCTCAAGAGTTCGATGATTTCTGGGTCTAGCTCATCACTGGATAAGCACTTGCCTACGCCTTCGAGTAGAGCAACTTGATAATCGTAATTGCGGAATTCGTCCGCGACTTTTCCGAGCACTGAGTTACGCTCAGCAATCAGGTTGAAAAGCCCACATTGGCGAAGTTGATAGCTGTCGATGAGCCCAATAGAAACAGAGGGGACGTTTAGCAATAACTCTCGCTTTCTTGGCAACCCCTCAAACTCCCAGTCTTGTTTGAGCTCTTCAGCATCTTGCACTCTGGCTACCTTGATTTGATAGTCATCGAACAAGTCTCCAGGACCTTCCCCAAAACACCCTCCGAGCACCACGGTGATTAAAATCAGTAGTGAGCGTCGTACGAAGTTTGTAAGAAGGCGAAGATTCATGGGTTACCTACCAGTCTATTTCACTGCCATCGAAATTGAAGAAGTGACCACTTACTTCAGTTCTGGCAGATTCGATGACTTTAATAAGACCAGACGCTGAAGTGTCTGTATCAATAAGAGCATTAGGACCACCCATTTCTGTCTGTACCCAACCTGGATGCAGCGCCAATACCGTGAAGCCGTTGCTAGTTAGATCGTTGCTTAAACTTTTTACAACCGAGTTGAGAGCCGCTTTAGAAGAGCGATAGATGTAGCCTCCGCCAGAAGTATTTTCTGCCATGCTGCCCACTCGAGAAGACAAGCAAGCTATCTTTTTCAGGTCACTGGCTTCTAGCATAGGGAGAAGTGTTTCAACTAGCTTCAATGGCGCAATAGTGTTGACTTCAAAAACGCGTCGCCACTCTTCTACGTTGGTGTTACCCAGTCCGTAACCTTTAGGACCGTAATAGCCAGCATTGTTAATCAGAATATCAATGTGCTGTATCTGAGCTGGTAGTCTGCTGGTGGCTTGGTAATCAGTGATGTCTAGTTGAATGCAGGTTAAGTTGCTGTAATGTTCTGCGAGTGCCAGTAACTCATGTGCCGATGAAGTATCACGATAGGTAGCGTAAACGGTGTGATTGTCCTTAAGGTATTGTTGAGCAAGGCTTAAACCAATGCCTCGGTTTGCTCCAGTAATAAAAATAACGCTCATGGTGATTCCTTTTCAGTTCAATTAGTTAAGTGTGATGGCTTAACACAAGAAAATCAACGGCCCACCAACTGGCCATTAGCATTCCGACAAAAATCATTACTGCTGTCGCTGAGCCACAGATCACCCCAAGGGTAAGTATTAGGTTTTTCATTACTTTCTCTGAAGATTATTAGGGATAATGATAATTGTTATCATTAATATGGGTTGTCGCCAAGTCTGAGGCTGTTATGATTTTGAGAAAGATAAGCAATTAACTCGATTATGATTCCTTTAATTTACCACCCAATCTATTCACAGTTACCTTTACCAGAAGGCCATCGCTACCCAATCAACAAATATCAGTTGTTACATAGTGCTGTTGAGGCGCTGATGGATAGTGAACCTCGATGGAAGAGCAAGTTTGAAGTGTGCCAACCAACGCCCGTTTCGGTTGAGCAAGTAAAACAAGTACACGATAGTGACTATGTCGATTTACTCGTGTCTGGTAATTTGCCTGCGGCTAAAATGAGACGCATCGGTTTCCCGTGGAGCGAGCAACTTATTGAGAGAACACTCTACTCAAGTGGTGGAACCTGCTTGGCCGCTGAAATGGCAATAGAGAGTGGTTTAGCGATTCATTTGAGTGGTGGTTATCACCACGCGCATCATGATTTCGGCAGCGGATTTTGTTTGTTGAATGATTTGGTGTTAGCAGCAAAGCATGCACTTACCTTTGAGCAGGTTGATAAGGTGCTGATCGTAGACAGTGACGTACACCATGGCGATGGGACGGCGACACTCTGCCAAGAGAGCGATGAGATCATCACTTTGTCATTTCACTGCGACAAAAACTTCCCAGCAAGAAAGCCACTATCGGATCTGGATGTGCCATTAAGTCGCGAGACGGAAGATGAAGAGTTTCTGCGTTGTTTTGAGCAAGTGACTAAGCTGGCAATTGCGCATCACCAACCTGATCTGATCATTTATGATGCGGGTGTCGATATCCACCAAGACGATGAGTTGGGTTACTTGAATGTATCGACGCAAGGAATCTTTGAACGCGATTGCTTCATGATTAGCTTAGCAAAATCAGAGTCTATTCCAATGGCGTGTGTTGTTGGAGGAGGCTATCGAACTCAACATCAAGATTTAGTACCGATCCACATGCAGCTTTTGAAAGCGGCCCTAGCCGTGAATAGTTGACTTGCTGAGCTAGTTTTCTTCAGATACAAAAAAGCCGCTGATTTCTCAGCGGCTTTTTCTAATGTGGTGGAGGGATAGGGATTTGAACCCTAGAACCGCTATTAACGGTTGCCGGTTTTCAAGACCGGTGCTTTCGACCACTCAGCCATCCCTCCGATGCCGCGTATAATATAAGGGTGGCTTTCGCTTGTAAATACCCTTATTAACTGACTGCTTTTTTTATGAACGCTTTTCGCTGTTTTTGTATTGAATGGCCGTTTATTGTGCACTTTCTGATGGTTTATCTTAACTACCAACTAAAAACGGATAGCTAAAAGTTAAAAACGAGTGCCAAAGAACGGCATGTGTCCTAAGCCTGGTGAACTAAATAGGTAATAACAGGAATCTTTAGCTGAAAGTTTGGCAAAGTAATAGAAGGAGTAACGCTAGATAACCGAGAGACTGCGGTATTAACAGCTACTCAAGGTTCACTTAGTGTGAGGGGGAAAGCATAGAGATAAGTGGTAAACCCTAGATGCAAAAAAGCCGCTGATTTCTCAGCGGCTTTCTCTAATGTGGTGGAGGGATAGGGATTTGAACCCTAGAACCGCTATTAACGGTTGCCGGTTTTCAAGACCGGTGCTTTCGACCACTCAGCCATCCCTCCAGTGGCGTGAATAATATAAGGGCATGAGGATCTTGTAAACCCCTAATTTACATAAATTTGTTCTGTTGCTTGTTTTCTAGGCATTAACGGCAATAAAAAAGGGAAGCCATTGGCTTCCCTTCTTCGTTTGGTGATCATTTAATCATTTTTTGCGTAGAATCGCTGTAATTCAGTGAGGCCTTGCATGAGCACTGGTAAGCGAGGGCTTACATTTTTTAGTCGTTGGTAATCTTGGTCGTACAGTTTGTAGTTACCAAACTTATCTAGCACAGTAGTTTGCTTATCTGTCACAAGCGCTAACTCACGAGAATCACCCGCAAGAACCCATTTTCTCTTACGCTCATCAAACAAGCTGCGGCCGCTGCTAAAGTCAGTTGGGTTTGAAGATACACCCAGTAGCTCTTGCATTAGTGTTACTGAAATATCTAAGTGGCTAGAGCGGTGAGTGTACTCAGACGCTGATTTACCTGGCCAGCTGATAAACAGCGGAACCTGCAATTGATAACGACTGTAGTTAGAGTTTGCACCCCAGCTGTTAGTCTTGGTTTCGTTAAACTCAGTACCATGATTGGAGGTAATGATAACCACCGTATTATCGATAAGGTCTAAGCGTTCCAATTCTGCGTAGATGGTCGCAAGCTGTGCGTCCGCTGCTTGAGCTGACTTTTGATAATCAGCAGCAAAGCGCTCTGCGGTTGTTAACGCTGAGTCTGACTCGGCTTCTGAACTTGCAAAGTTGTCCAGTGTTGTCAGCTCAATAAAGTTAAACCAAGGGCGTTTAGCTTTCGGTGATTCCACCCAGCTTGACCAAGCTTGGATTGCACTCTGGTCATTAAACGTCGCTTGCTCTGACATGATCTTACGGCCTCGGAAGATGATGTCCGAGTAAAGTGTATCGTCAAAGTTGTCACCGCTGAATGCGGCCAACTTGTAATTGTGATTATCTAATACATCCAATAGTACTGAGCTCGCGCCTTGAGCTTCAATGCTGCTCGCATAGCTGCTCGGAAGGCCGTAGAACAAACCGAAAATACCAAACATGTCGTTACTAGAACTGTAATGGTTAGTAAAGTTGATCGACTGTTGCGCGAATGCATAGCTATTCGGCATTGATGCTTCGTTAAGAGCGTCTGAGCGTAGGTTATTCACGCTCACCATCAGGATGTTCAAGTCATCACTGCGGCGGTTGTATTGAATTTCTTCTAGCGGGTAGCTAACAAGGTTTACATTGCCTTTGTTCGCTTCTAAACGCTCTAGATATTCTTCACGGTCTAACAGACCATGTTTCTCCATAAAGCTTTTCGCTGTCATTGGGTAAGACAGTGGGAAGTTGGCTTTTTGGCTGGTAATTGGGTTATAGAAATACGCATCAGCCCACATGTAAGTCAGGTGGCTACTGATGAAACACAGGAAGAAGACGGCGGTAATAGGACGACCGATGTGTTTATGAGACAGTTTACGCTGCTTACGCCAAACCCACTCAGATAGACCGAGTTGCAGCAAGAAGATAAGCGGCATAACAATGAAGAGGTGCTGCAAGTCAGATGTGAATGCAGACTCCTCTCCACTGAATAAAACCTCCCACACGACAGGCGTCAGGTGGAGGTTTATATCTTGATACGTTTGGGTATCAATCAATAGGACAGTTAAACCTATGGTCGCAAAGCAAACGGCAACCAAACGTAATAACTTCCTCGACGGAAGAATAAATGTGAGCGGGAACAGCACTAATAGATAGAGCGCAAATACCAAAAAGCCGAAATGACCAACCCATGACGCAGCCAAATAGAACTGACCCAGCAGGGTTTCTGGCCAAGCAGATTGAGTGATATAACGAGTACCAATCAACATCGCAGCAATGATGTTGAAAAATGCAAACCAGTGACCCCAACCAACTAGGCGAGATACACGATCGCTATATGAGTTTGCGCTGTCTACCATTTATAATTCTTTTATCCGTCAATCAAATTTAGTGAGACTTTTTATCTTCAAGAGAAGAAATTAAAGCCTCGGCAAATTTTTCAGCAATTCCTTTGCGTTGTGAAGCAGCAACGTTCTGATTTAAGACATTGGTTGCGATATTTCCAGCGATCATCAGTGAAAGTTCTGGTGAAGCTTTGTGCTTAGATAGTACAGCACCTACTTCAGCTAGGATTTTTTCAACTTGTTCATCTGTGTATTTAGATATAATCGGCATAAGGACTCTAATAATGATAGTAAAAGCGGCTTATGATAACCTACTATGCACGACAACTGAAACCTGAACGGTAATATTTTCACTATGAGCCTTCACCTTTCCAACGTAATTTTACACCAGCTGAGCAAGAACGATCAGGAAGAACTGATTGTTAACTATCGTGCTGAATCTCTAGAAAACGATGCTTCTTCTGAAAGCCTAGTTGCTGAACTTCATCGTGTTTTTAACTCAAAAGCAGGCAAAGGGTTTGGTTCTTTCAAATCTGACAGCGAATTCCAACAGTGGTTGCATCAACTTCGTGCTGGTGAGACAAACTTTTACGATTTTTCTCAAAAGAGTGCGCAACGTCTAAAAGACGAGCTTTCAAAATACCCATTTGCTGATGAAGGCATCTTGGTAATGGCTGAATATCAGTCACTTGCAACTGACTACCTTTTCATTGGTCTACTGCCTTCAAACCAAAGCTTGAAGGTAACAGAAGGGTTAGATATCAGTGCGACTGACTACTTAGATATCTCTAAAATGGACATCGCAGCTCGCTTAGATCTTTCTACTTACGAGACAGACAAAGAGTCAAACCGTTACCTAACGTACATTAAAGGACGTGTTGGTCGTAAAGTGGCCGACTTCTTCTTAGATTTTCTTCAAGCGGAAGTAGGTCTGGATGCAAAACTGCAAAACCAGGTGCTGATGCAAGCGGTAGAAGATTTTGTTTCTGACTCTAAATTAGAGAAAGAGGAAGCGATCAGCTACAAAAAGCAGGTTGCTGATTACTGTAACGAGCAGTTAAAAGCGGGTGATGAGGTTCAAGTGCGTGAACTGTCTGGCGAATTACCAGCAAGCTCAGATGGCACCAGCTTCTTTGACTATACTAGTGAGCAAGGCTACGAGTTAGAAGACAGCTTCCCTGCAGATCGCGCAACTATGCGTAAACTAACAAAATTTGTTGGTGCTGGTGGCGGTTTGAATGTTAGTTTTGATAGTCTGCTTCTAGGCGAGCGTATCTTCTATGATCCGGAGACAGATACACTAACGATTAAAGGCACACCGCCAAACTTACGTGACCAACTGACTCGTAATAAGTCATAGTCCGAAGTGAATAGGTAAGCGGCAGTAGGATGCTGTCGCTTGTTTTTGTGCTTTGTGTCTTCGCCATAGCAATAATGGCTTTAAGTTAACACGCACAAGGAATATAGATGGAACAATCAGTAGCAAAGCCCACTCGCTTTAATAAACCAGCCACTTTCTTAGTTGTGATTTTGGTTCTGTGGCTACTTCCTTCATTGGCACTTCTCAACCTAAGCCGTTCCTACACAAACTCTCTTGCTCAAATCGAAGAGCTGGGTATTCGCGTTAACGAATTAAGACAGTCACTCTATTTCTCGGAACCACTTCGCGTCTCACGCATCAATGAGTTAGCTCTTGACGCTCAATTAGTTTATTCGATTCGACTTCAGATCGAATCCGATTTCCAAAACGCATTTTTCCGCCCTGACGTAAACCAACTGCTTTATGTGGCAGACCAGTTCTTGGACAAATTTGACGAGTTCATTCCAATCGAAAGTCAGGTTCAAGAGATTGTCGATAACATCAAGCTTTTACGTGCAGACAAGCAGTTATCTCCCAAGTTAAAACCGTTGCTAAATGAATTCGGAGTGGTGGTTTTTGAAGCCATGTATTCAGACAGCCAAAGCTCGTCGGCAACCTATCGAGCCTTTGATTCTATTCTTGAAAGATCTTACAAGTTAAAGACGGAGGAGCAGGACGCCATCCAACAGTTGTTGGCTGATGCTTCTGCTTTATTGGTGGATTATGCTCAACTTAACTTTCTAGTCGATAAGATTAAACAGAACTCAGTGAATAAGCAGATCATCAAATTGGAGGCTGAGTATCATGAACGTCAGTTTAACCTTTTACTTGTGATGTTAGGTTTGAGCTTAGTGGCGATGGGTGCATTGGTTGTTTGGAGTATCAACGTGAGAAAATCGGCGCAGCAACCTAAAGCGGAGCTGAGTGCTGATCCCGAACCTAGCATGGAGAAGGTGGTTCAATTTTCTGATAAAGAAGAATTGTTTCCTGAAACCAGCGTGGAACCGCCTCCCTCAGTAACTGAAAAGCTTGAAAGTGATTCTGACGCCGCGTCGAATCAGCAGACACAACCTCTACAAACTATGGACACTGCAAGCCAACCTGATTTGCAAGAGGCGGCTTTGACTGAGAGGCATGTTGCCAGTGTGACGGATTCAAAGCCCGCGATTGATATTGAAGATATGCTCGAAACACTCGATGGCGATGCGGAATCGGTAGAATTGTTGCTTGGGGTTTTTGTCCAAGACCACGCTAACGACTTTGAAAAGTTTAAAGCGCTGTTGACCAAAGATGAAACCTCAGCTGCTCGTATTGTGCACAGTCTAAAAGGTGTGGCAGGCAGCATTAAAGCATCGCGATTAGCGATTATTGCCGCAAGTATCGAGATGACAATGAAGCAATCCAGAGCCATCAGTGAACATGATCTGACTGAGCTTGAGCAGGCGATAAAAGCCTCGGTGGATTCCGCTGTCGAATATTTAGATAATCAGCGTTAACTTTTGCGGGAGTTTTGACAATACTCTGACGAAGCGCTCATACAATCCGCGCCCTTAGTCTTTGTCAGAGGTTTTTATGTTACGAGTTTTGAGTCGAAGTTGGATGGTGTTGGTGCTTAGCATTGTGCTAAGTGGTTGTTCTCTCTTAGAAGTTAAGTTAGATAGTCAGACGACGCCTCTCACTCAACAAGAGCTGAATGCTCGGCTCATGACGCGTGAATACGCTAAGTTGTTTTTTACACAAGTAGAAGACTCGGCTGATTTAATCGCGCAATCTTATCCTGCCGATGACACCTTACATCAATCTTATGTGTTGCTTTGGAAAATCCACGCAGAGCAGGGCTTACAACAAGCGGCTTACCAAACTTCTCCTATGTCTGCTCTCATCGATACTTGGGTGTTTACTGCACAAATGAATCAATTCTATGCCGAAGGTGAAGGAGCGGATCTGTTCACGGCGGATCATGCGGTTAACACAGCACGTTCTCTCGACCAAGAAGCGGAAAAGCTAGCAAAGGGCGTTTTGAGCTCGAGTGATTTTAAAAAGAGCAAGGCATTTGTTGCCGAATTTGTTGCGAGCAATCCCTTTAAAGATCTTACCTTCAGAAGTACGCCCGCTTATCGAGAATGGCTTGCTTACCTTGGTAAAGATGAATCACAGATCGTTCAGAGCCTAGGCACCATGCCAGAAGCCATGAGCGACGCATCAGACCGTTTAAGCTTAATGGCGGACCAAACGCCAAAACTGATGTCTTGGAAAGCAGAGTTAGTGGCGATGAACAGCTCACTGACCGGTGAAGATTTGTCTATGACACTAGAAAGCCTTCGCCAAACGTCAGCAAGCATGCAGGACTTCATTGAGAACAACCCTGAATACATGCAAACACTGGCTTCCATTATGTCGGCAGAAATGCAGCCGCTGCTTAATGATCTTAGCGACAAAACAGACCAAAAGCTGGCTATGCTGAGTGATGAGCGTGTGGCGTTAGAAAAGATGGTAACGCGTGAGAGAGAAGCTCTGGTGCAGATGATTGAGAAAGAGCGTATTGAGATTGCAGGTATCGTGACATCTGAAAGAGAACTGTTCACTCAGGATTTAGACCGTGTCTCTCAAGAGGTCGTTGTACTTGCGATTGATAAGCTGATGGAGCTAATCAAAGGTGTGATTATCTACTTCATCTTATTTATCTTAGTGGTGTTCTTTGCACCTTTAGGTATCGGTTATTGGTTGGGTAAACGAACCGCCAACAAATAAGCAAATCATCAGATAAGAAAAGAGCGCTCTAGGGCGCTCTTTTTGCATTTATATCATTAACGGTTTGTTTTACGTTCTAACGTTTTTGAACGATGAACTACTAGGCTTGTTGCTTTGTCAGCTCTGCCGCTTCTTCCGTTTCAACGACCGGAGCTGTTGGTTCACACTTATCAACGAACCAACCCATGTAAGAGGTTACGATAGTGACGATGATACAGATGAAGCTTAGCCACATGAATGGTGCGTATGACAGCGTCGCAACGCCTAGAATACTCGCCATGTAGATACCGTTGTCACTCCAAGGCACCATACCTGATGTCAACGTACCGCCGAACTCAGCGTTACGAGAAAGGTTCTTACGTTTGTAACCTAGGCGGTCGTAGTTTTTCGCACAGATTTTTGGTGTCAGGATCAGTGATACGTACATTGCAGAGCCAAACACGTTACCCATGAAAGCCGTACCAATCGTGCTGGTTGCTAGCGAACCTGCGCTGTTTACGCGGCGTTCGAAGACTTTTGCGATGGTTTCTAGTACGCCTACTTTATCCAGTAAGCCACCAAAACCAAGGCCGAACACGATAACTGCAACTGAACCAAGCATTGAAGACATACCACCGCGGTTTAGGATTGAGTCAATGAAGTCGACGCCAGATGAGATGGAGAACGGTGCCCATGCTGTGTTGAATGCTGTTAGGAAGTCGATCTCTTGAATCATAACTGCCCAGATAATACCGAGCAGAGAACCAAAGCTGATTACTGGGAATGAAGGCATACGGAAAGCCAGTAGGCCTAATACGATCAGTACCGGAACAAATGAGTATGGCGTGATGTAGAACTGAACTTCCATCGCTTTGATAACAGATTCTACTTGGCTCATGTCAACGTTACCGGCGTAGTGGAAGCCAAACGCGGTAAACATGATGCCAGTAATAACGTAGCTGATTAATGCTACAGGCAGCATGCCTTTGATATGTTCAACCACTTCTACGTTAGACATAGAAGAAGCCAAAATTACTGAATCAGAAAGTGGAGACATTTTGTCACCGAAGTAACAACCTGACAGTACTGCACCTGCCGTAATTGGCGCTGGAACACCTAGGCCTTGGCCAATACCCATCATCGCAATACCCGCTGTACCAGCGGCACCCCAAGAAGTACCAGTAGCCAACGCTGTTAGAGAACAGATGATCATGGTCGCCAAAAGGAAGATAGAAGGATGGATAGCTTTCAGACCATAGTAAATGATGGTCGGTACGATCCCGCCAGAGATCCAAGTACCAACAAGAGCGCCAACGGCTAAAAGTATTAAAACTGCGCCTAAACCGTTAGATATTCCTTTGAGTGCTGCTTTTTCTAAGTCTTTGTATTGGTGTCCAAGACGAATACCAAGCACCATGATAATGAACCAACCAATGTACAAGGCAAGTTGGATTGGAAGGTCAAGCTTTGCTGTAAAGGAAAAAGCAAGGGATAGAAATAGTCCTAACGCGATGAATACCTGCATCAGGTTCGGTAGGCGAGTTTTACTCTGCTTCATAAAAGCCTCTTGTGATTTCGAGCATTTATAGTGCTTCATTATATTGTGGGGTACGAAATGGACACTACAGTAATTAGATTATTATATCGAAAAAATACACTTAAGTTGTGATATTTGACTGCATATCGGACCTGTTATGGTTTCATAATCTAATTTTTTGTTAAATTCATGATTGTTACATGTTGAATTCTGTCGCACGTTGTTTTCGTTTTGTAAAATAAAATGCCAATTAACCATGGTTTAATAGAGGGAATTACTGTTTGTGATCGGAGTTCTGTTGTTAGGTTTAGCGTGCTAAATCGTTGAATTTTGCGGTGTTGCTCTTCCTATCAATAAGCTGGAGGCTGAATCTCTGTACTGAGATAACTTTGTGATTCATCGCGTTCACTTAAAAGAAACGAAAAAGTTACACTTTTTGACAAAAAGCACTTGAGTTCTGTTTCTGAAAAACTTATAGATGGGGGAGAGCAATTTTTTAATTTTATACATGGAGAGTGAGCGATGAGAGTAGGTCTAGTTGGTTGGCGCGGTATGGTGGGTTCTGTACTGATGCAACGTATGGTTGAAGAGAAAGACTTCGACCTGATTGAGCCTGTTTATTACAGCACATCTCAGATTGGTATTCCTGCCCCTGTTCTAGGCGGTAAAGATGCGGGTCTACTTCAAGATGCTTTTGACATTGATAGCCTTAAACAGTTAGATGCCGTAATTACCTGTCAAGGTGGTGACTACACATCAAAAGTATACCCAGCGCTACGTCAAGCGGGTTGGAAAGGTTACTGGATTGACGCTGCTTCTACTCTACGTATGGACGCTGATTCAATCATCACTCTTGACCCTGTTAACTTGGCTCAAATCCAACAAGGCATTCACAGCGGCACGAATACTTTTGTTGGCGGTAACTGCACAGTGAGCCTAATGCTTATGGCACTGGGCGGCCTGTATGAGAAAGGCATGGTTGAGTGGATGAGTGCCATGACTTACCAAGCAGCTTCAGGCGCAGGTGCTAAGAACATGCGTGAGCTTATCTCACAAATGGGTGTGATTAACGACAGCGTAAGCTCTGAGCTAGCGAACCCTGCAAGCTCAATTCTTGATATTGATAAGAAAGTTGCTGACACCATCCGTTCATCTTCATTCCCAACAGACCAGTTTGGTGCTCCTTTAGCGGGTTCTCTGATTCCTTGGATCGATGTGAAGCGTGAAAATGGTCAGAGCAAAGAAGAGTGGAAAGCGGGCGTTGAAGCGAACAAGATTCTTGGCCTAGATGGTCAGCCTATTCCAATTGATGGTACTTGTGTACGTATCGGTGCAATGCGTTGTCACGCTCAAGCACTTACGATCAAGCTTAAGCAAGACGTTCCAATGGATGAGATTGAAGAGATCATCGCAACTCACAACGATTGGGTTAAAGTAATTCCTAACGACCGTGACATTACGGCGCAAGAACTGACTCCGGCTAAAGTAACAGGCACTATGTCTGTACCAGTAGGTCGTCTGCGTAAGATGTCTATGGGTAACGACTTCCTAAACGCATTCACGGTTGGTGACCAACTGCTTTGGGGTGCAGCAGAACCACTACGTCGTACTTTACGTATTATCCTAGCTGAAAAAGCGTAATCGAAAGCTCTTTCCATTCAAAAGTTAAGCAGGCGCCACTCTTTGTGAATGCTTAGCTTCGTGAGAGACAAAAGCCGGTGTTAATACATCGGCTTTTTTGATCGCGGAAGGTTGATTAATTTCACTCGCAACTTCACTTAACTTTTCTCGTTTGCTATGGGACAAGGAAGAGATCCCCAACTCGTTCGTTCCTCACTCTTGAGGGTGACGTTTTTCTCCTAACTTAAATTGTGTCATTTCCGATAGCGACGGAGGAGCGTAGTCGGGAATCTAGCTTTTGCTCAGTGAATCAACAACAAAAAAGGTGACGGTAAACGCCACCCTTTCTAGTCCCTTAATATTTCATTATCCGGTTCTCGAAACTGCTCTTAAATCCTTTCGCATCTCGCTACTCGAATCCCGTATCTGCTCTTAGCTCTCTTCAGTAACGACTCGTTTGTCAGGGTCGGCCAATTCACTGGCACAGTGTTTACAATAGATGGCATCAGAATCATGACCCGCGCGATTGCAGTTTGGGCATTTGACTAACTCTTTATGCGAGTTCATTTCATTACTGAGTTCGGCGGTAATAATCCCGGTCGGCACCGCAAGGATGGAATAACCTAACAACATGGTCAAAGATGCAATAGCTTTGCCGATTGCCGTTTGTGGAACCATGTCTCCGTAACCAACGGTTGTGATCGTCACAATCGCCCAATAGATACTGTGAGGGATACTGGTGAAGCCATTCTCAGGTCCTTCAATAACAAAGATCAAAGCACCAAAGATCACAACCAAGATGCCGACTGTACTGAAGAAGATGAGAATTTTTCGTCTCGCCATTAACAGTGAGCGCAGCAATATGTTGGAGTCTTGTAAATAGCGAACTAGCTTGAGAATTCGGAAGATACGCATCACACGTAGCAATCTCACTACCCCCATAAACGAAGCGCCCGGGAAGATGATCGCTAGGTAGGTTGGGAGAATCGCTAACAGGTCAACGACACCATAAAAGCTGGTAGCGTAAGATTTCGGTTTTGGAGAACAGTAGAGCCTTAGCAGATACTCGACGGTGAATAAGGCGGTAAAGCTGTATTCTATGTAACGAAGCTCTTGCGACCATTCCGTCATGACATTAGGGATAGACTCAAGAATAAGAACCAGCAACGAAGCCAAAATTGCAACGATCAGTGAAATATCAAATGCGCGTCCGGCTGGCGTGTGCGTGCCAAAGATAATGACGTACAAATGATGCTTAAGTGGCTTGCGTGACATAAGGAAAGCTTCGTCTTCTATTAAATGCGTTAACCGTCATTATACAAGCTTCATAATAACGAGGCGAGTGAAAGCCAAATTGCTTTCCTCGCCTCATATGTGTTCCACATTAAATAGCCGCAGTTAAGCGACCCTGTGCTGTTAGTCGCTATGCTAAACCTGGGAATAGGTTACGCAAGCCATTCGCAATGAACTCGATGCCAAGTGCACCAAGAATCAAGCCCATGATACGGGTGATAACGTTAATCCCGGTTTGACCTAAAAAGCGCACGATAACAGGCGCTGAACGGAACAAAAGCCAAGAGCAAGTTGCGAATGCAATAATACTGATACCAATTCCAATGGTATCAATTGCCGCAGGATAACGAGAACCGTAAACAATAGTAGAACTGATTGCACCTGGGCCTGCCATTAGCGGCATAGCCAGCGGAACAACGCCGATCTGCTCTTTACTGATGTATTCCGATTTCTCTTGTTTGTTCTGCTTATCTTCACCGAGCTTACCGCTCATCATCGAAAATGCGATGCTCAATAACAGTAAACCACCCGCTACGCGAAACGAGTCTAGTGAAATGCTAAACATATCGAGTAGCAACTGACCTGCAACTAGCGACACGATCAAGATAACAGCAACGGCAATATTAGCTTGTAAGGCTGTCCTGTTTCGCTCTTCTGGTGGCATATGAGCAGTTAAAGAAACAAAAACAGGCATGATGCCGATTGGGTTTACGGCTGCAACAAGCCCAAGGAAGAATTGCATAAAGATTGCGAGTTCTAAACCTTGCATGAGAGCGATCTCCAAGTAACGTTAAGTAGGGTAGTGGGTTTGATCTGACCTTTATCAGAGTGCGTAATGTAAGGGACAAATTCAATCAGAGCGAATGAAAAAAACTAACGTGAAGAGGGGGCTATTTTTTAGAAAAACTAATTGAGTGTGAGATGTGTAATGCTGTTGTTACAAAGTGTTTTCTCGTGTTTCATGTTGTAACGTGATTTGAGTTAAATGTTACCTCGCGCACGCTTTTAATAAAAATTATGACAGTTTCTAGCTGGTTGCAACGGTATGGATATACTCTCAGTAGCACAGTTTTGGCCGTATACATGTAAGTGAGCTGACTAAAAATGAAACTTTTTTACAGTTTATGACGCTATGTAGAAAAAAGTTGTCTGTTTGCTTGTTTTTTGTGCGAACGAAAAGTGTGATATTAATCTATATAAATCATGCTCTTAAGTTCATTTTTGCGATTGCCTTACTACTTTCTGGTTAATTCCTTTTGGGTAACTGATCTGGGTCAATTTTTTTCACACAGTGAAATAATATACTCAGCCCTGAAAGCAATTTACTAAGAGCGCTGGTGTTTAAGGTTAACGGCAAGCAGCGAGTTTAATAAAAAGTTTTTAATATTTATTATTTTAGGAGATCCACCATGCCTGTAACTAACTTAGCGGAACTTGATGCTCTAGTAGCTCGCGTTAAAGCAGCACAAGAAGAGTTTGCAACATTCTCTCAAGAGAAAGTAGACGCAATCTTCCGCGCAGCTTCTCTTGCTGCTAACCACGCTCGTATTCCACTTGCACAACAAGCAGTAGCTGAATCTGGAATGGGTATTGTTGAAGATAAGGTTATCAAAAACCACTTTGCATCTGAATTTATCTACAACAAATACAAAGACGAAAAAACATGTGGCATCTTAGAAGAAGATGACAACCTAGGCACAATGACTATCGCTGAGCCTGTAGGTATCATCTGTGGTATCGTTCCAACAACGAACCCAACTTCTACAGCAATCTTCAAATCTCTAATCTCTCTTAAAACACGTAACGGCATCATCTTCTCGCCACACCCACGTGCAAAGAACTCAACTAACGACGCAGCGAAACTTGTACTAGACGCAGCGGTTGCAGCGGGTGCTCCAAAAGACATCATCGGTTGGATCGACCAACCATCTGTAGAGCTTTCTAACGCGCTTATGAAGCACGACGGTATCGCACTTATCCTTGCTACTGGTGGTCCAGGCATGGTTAAAGCAGCATACTCTTCTGGTAAGCCTGCTATCGGTGTTGGTGCTGGTAACGTTCCTGTAGTTATCGATGAAACAGCTGACATCAAACGTGCTGTAGCATCTATCCTAATGTCTAAGACATTCGATAACGGCGTTGTATGTGCTTCTGAGCAAGCTGCAATCGTTGTTAGCGATGTATACGAAGAAGTTAAAGAGCGTTTCGCTTCTCACAAAGCTCACGTTCTGTCTAAAGCTGACGCAGATAAAGTACGTAAAGTACTTCTTATCGACGGCAACCTAAACGCTAAAATCGTAGGTCAACCTGCTCCAGCAATCGCTGAAATGGCAGGTGTTAAAGTTCCTGCTGATACAAAAGTACTTGTAGGTGAAGGTCTTGGTAAAGTTTCTTACGATGACGAATTCGCTCACGAGAAACTATCTCCAACTCTAGGTCTATTCCGCGCAGACGACTTCGAAGACGCTGTTGCTCAAGCGGTAACTATGGTTGAAATCGGTGGTATCGGTCATACATCTGGTCTTTACACTAACCAAGATACTAACGCAGAGCGCATCCGTTACTTCGGTGACAAGATGAAGACTGCTCGTATCCTAATCAACATCCCTACTACTCACGGTGGTATCGGTGACCTGTACAACTTCAACGTTGCACCTTCTCTAACTCTAGGTTGTGGTTCATGGGGTGGTAACTCTATCTCTGAGAACGTAGGTCCTAAGCACCTAATCAACAAGAAAACTGTAGCGAAGCGAGCTGAAAACATGTTGTGGCACAAACTACCTAAGTCTATCTACTTCCGTCGTGGTAGCCTTCCAATCGCAATGAGCGACCTAGAAGGCAAGAAACGCGCATTCCTAGTAACTGACCGTTTCCTATTCAACAACGGTTACGCTGATGACGTAGTTAGCCTGCTTAAAGCACAAGGCATCGAAGTTCAAACTTTCTTCGACGTAGAAGCGGATCCAACGCTATCTGTTGTTGAGAAAGGCGCTGAAGCAATGAAGAGCTTCCAACCTGACGTAATCCTTGCTCTAGGTGGCGGTTCTCCAATGGATGCTGCTAAGATCATGTGGGTTATGTACGAGCACCCAGAAACTCACTTCGAAGAACTAGCAATGCGCTTTATGGATATCCGTAAACGTATCTACAAGTTCCCTAAAATGGGTCAAAAAGCTGAGCTTGTATGTATCACTACAACTTCAGGTACTGGTTCAGAGGTTACTCCATTCGCTGTTGTTACAGACGACAAGACTGGTGCTAAGTACCCACTAGCTGACTACGAAATCACGCCAAACATGGCTATCGTTGATGCGAACCTAGTAATGAACATGCCTAAGTCTCTAACAGCGTTCGGTGGTTACGATGCAGTAACTCACGCTCTTGAAGCTTACGTATCTGTTCTAGCGAACGAATACTCAGACGGTCAAGCTCTTCAAGCACTTAAGATGCTTAAAGAATACCTACCATCAAGCTACAAAAATGGTGCGGCTGACCCAATCGCTCGTGAGAAAGTACACAACGCAGCAACTATCGCTGGTGTAGCATTTGCGAACGCATTCCTAGGTGTGTGTCACTCAATGGCTCACAAAATTGGTGCTGAGTTCCACCTACCGCACGGTCTTGCTAACGCACTACTTATCTCAAACGTGGTACGTTACAACGCGAACGATAACCCAACTAAGCAGACTGCATTCTCTCAGTACGACCGTCCACAAGCACGTCGTCGTTACGCAGAAGTTGCTGACCACCTAGGCCTAAGCCAAGCTGGTGACCGTACTGCTCAGAAGATTGAACGTCTACTAACTTGGTTAGAAGAGCTTAAGAAAGACCTAGACATCCCACTATCTATCCAAGCTGCGGGTGTTAACGAGTCTGACTTCATTGCTAAGCTAGACGAGCTAGCGGTTGAAGCGTTCGATGACCAATGTACAGGTGCTAACCCACGTTACCCACTAATCACTGAGCTTAAAGAAGTACTAACAACTTCTTACTACGGCGAAGCTTACGTTGAAGGTGAAACTTTCGAAGGTACTACAGTTATCCTTAAGAAAGCAGACCAAAAACCAGCTGAAGCAAAAGCGCCAAAAGCTAAGAAAGAAAAAGCTAACGCATAATAAGTAAGCATTAGTTTTGAGATAAGTTTTCGCTAGCACGATACTTATCTATCGGGAAAAGTTAAAAGCCCCAGTCGAAAGACTGGGGCTTTTTTTAGGTTCATCGCGGATTAGCGGGAACTAAAAACAAAAACGGTAGTAAGTGATATGGTTTAGTCGCCAAACAAAAATCATACACAAACTACCGTTTTCATGCCGAAT